>RFJF01000373.1 GCA_003695455.1 Chloroflexota bacterium | reverse complement strand
AGCTCATCGGCGTCGTCCTCAAAGGTGTCTGCCGGACCGCTCAGAATTTTAGCGGCGGCCACGCGTTCGTCTTTCATGGATGAAATGATGCGCGCATCTACGGCGGCAAACAGGGTTGGCACGGGCGCGGGTACGTCGAGCGCATTCTGGCTGGTCCATTTGCCGGTGCCTTTTTGACCGGCCCGGTCCAGAATCATATCAACCAGCGGCCGGCCGGTGTCGTCATCCATTTTGGTAAAAATGTTGGCGGTAATTTCAACCAAAAATGATGACATGGGGCCGCTGTTCCAGCGGCTGAAAATCTGGTGAAACTGTTCTGCCGAAGGGTTGAGCGCGCGTTTGAGCAGGTTGTAACTTTCGGCAATGAGCTGCATATCGCCGTACTCAATGCCGTTGTGTACCATTTTTACGTAGTGCCCGGCGCCGCCCGGCCCTACGTAGGTTACGCACGGTTCGCCATCGGCGGGGGCTTTGGCCGAGATGGCGGTCATAATGGGTTCAATAAACTGGTAGGCCTCGGTGGTGCCGCCGGGCATCATACTGGGGCCAAAGCGCGCCCCTTCCTCGCCGCCGGATACGCCCATGCCAATAAAGCGGAAGCCTTCGGCTTCCAGCTCTTTGGCGCGGCGTTCTGTATCCGGAAAATACGAGTTGCCGCCGTCAATGAGGATATCGCCGGGGTCCAGCAGCGGTTTGAGCTGCTCAATAACCAGGTCTACAGGCCGCCCGGCCTGGACCATAATCTGAATCATGCGGGGGCGTTCCAGGCTGGCAACAAAATCTTCAAGTGAGTAGAACGCATCAATAGTTTTTTCGGCGGCTTCGCCTTGCATAAACGCCTCGGTTTTGGAGCCGGTGCGGTTGTACACCGATACCCGAAAGCCGTGGTCGGCGGCATTGAGTACCAGATTCTGGCCCATCACCGCCAGCCCAATCAAACCAAACTGATTCTTTGACATAATAATTCCCTCTCTTAATTTGGGTTTAGGTTGAAAATTTGCGGGCATTTGCCTTTTGTGCTGAAAAAAACACCATGAAATTGTAGCACAAAAATTTGTTAAACGGGAATTTGCAGCCCAATGTTCACGTGTGCATTAACGGGACAGCCTTAAATGATTGTTAAATAAACTGTTTGAATTTGCCACTTTCAACAATTGGCGCCCCTGTGTTATAATTCAGCCAAAATATTGACCGGTTTATTTAAGCAAAGGGGGGCTTTCTGTGGATATTCACGATCTCACCATTGGCATTGAAGAAGAGTACCAAATAATTGACCCGGAAACGCGGGAACTGACCAGCTACATTTCTGAAATTCTGGACCAGGGTGCAGTAGTTTTCCGGGATCAGGTCAAACCGGAATTCCTTCAATCACAAATTGAAACCGGCAGCCACGTGTGCCGCAACATCAAAGAAGCCCGCGCCGAGGTGAAACGGTTGCGCACCATGGTAGCCGACATTGCCGATAAAAACAATCGCAAAATTGTGGCAGCGGGCACGCACCCCTTTTCTCGCTGGCAAGACCAGATTATCACCGACAAAGAACGGTACAAAACGCTGGTAAAAGATATGCACCTGATTGCCCAGCGATTGCTGATTTTTGGAATGCACGTGCATGTTGGCATTCCTGACAAAAATATGCGCATTGACATTATGAACCAGATTGCCTATTTTGTGCCGCACATTCTCACACTGTCTACCTCGTCTCCCTTCTGGGCAGGACGTTACACCGGTCTCAAATCTTACCGCAGCGTTGTTTTTGAAGATTTGCCCCGCACCGGTCTGCCCGAATATTTTGACTCTTACCAGGAATTTGAACGGTACACCGACACACTGGTGAAAACCGGCTGCATTGATGAACCCACCAAAATCTGGTGGGATGTGCGCCCGCATCCTCAATTTCCAACGCTTGAATTCAGAATGAGCGATTGCATAACCAAAATGGATGATGTGATTGCCGTAGCGGCGCTGATTCAGGCGGTGGTAGCCAAACTCATCCAACTGCGTGAAAACAACCAGACCTGGCGCATTTACCGCCGGGGCCTGCTGGCCGAAAACAAATGGCGCGCCATCAAAGACGGCATTGACGGCAAACTGATTGATTTTGGCTGCCAGAAAGAAGTGCCGGTTAGATTTTTAATGCGGGAACTGCTGGAATTTGTTGACGATGTAGTGGACCAGTTGGGGACGCGAGAAGAGATTGAGCACATCAACACCATTTTAGAACAGGGAACCAGCGCAGACCGCCAACTGAAAAAATATAACGAAACCAACAGTATGGAAGCAGTTGTAGATATGCTGGCCGATGAAACCGTAATCGGGTGTTGGTAATTTGACCAAGCCGCAAAAAAGCCCTGAAAAATACCTTGAATACTTTTTTCACTTGCCCACCCTCATTACGCTGGCGTTAATAGGGCTGGTTCTGCTCTGGAAAATATATGATGTGGGTTTTTATCTGGGGCCAAATTTTGCCCGGCTCACCACCCATTTTGGTTCGGTGAGCATTGACTGGGTGAACGGTTGCTGCAACCTGAGCTTTTAAAGCAGAAAACGCGACGTTGAAAAACGTCGCGTCTGTTCTCAATTCCCCCCACTGAACCGTGTGCAATCCATTTGTCCTTGAACCTGCTTTTAAGCAGGGGGGCGCTTGGATAGAAGGTTTTGCCTTGCCCGTAAAGGGCTACCGCATCCCCTCTAAAACAGAGGCTCCCTATCAAGGAAATGTTGGCTCAAGACGCGTGGCGCATCACGTGAACAGCAGGGTTCACCACAAGTTTAGCATAAATCCCCCAGAGTGACAAATACAAGGTTTTCTTAACGTTTGGGTCATTTGATGTTTTGGAATTGCGCCACTCTCACCGGAATTTGGGATGTTAAAAACCGCTAACTATTTGACATAATCTGTACAGGTCGGTATTATTGAAATGAGGCAGCTCATTGCCCTGCCGTCTTGTATCTTCCGCGCCACCGGAAAAGAACTATGCAGCGTTATCTGGCTTCTTTGTATTCTGACCAACCTCTTAAATAATTTGCACGGCACATTTCTTTATGCTACCATATTCAACTTGAAACTTAAATTTTAAGGAAGAGGTTAATTCTCCGTGAAGGTTACAACAGAAGCACTTGAAAGATGTGAAACACTCCTGACTTTGGAACTTGAACCAAAAAAGGAACAGGCCATGCTCCAAAAAGCCGCCAAGCGGATTGCCCGCCAGGTGAACATTCCCGGTTTCCGGCCGGGAAAAGCACCCTACAATGTGGTGGTTCGGCGGTTTGGGCTTGAAGCCGTGCAGCAGGAAGCCATTGAAAAATCGGTTGATAATTTGATTCGTGATGCGCTGGATGAAGCCAACATTGTGCCGTTTGCCCGTGTCAGTCTTGAAAAGATTGATTGGTCGCCGCTGACGGTTCAGGTCAAGGTGCCAACCGAACCCAAAATTGAAATTGGCAACCACCGTGACATCCGGCTTGAATTTGAGCCGGTTGAAGTGACTGATGAAGACGTGGTAGCTGTGCTGGAAAGAATTCAGCAGCAAAACGCTACCTGGACCCCGGTAGACCGCCCGGCCAAAATTGGCGATATGGTCACCGTGGATATGGTAGAAAAAGACGGCGACGAAATTCTGCGCAAACAGGAAGCGCTTGAACAGGTGCTTGAAGACCCGGCAGAACACGAAGGCCACGACCACCCCGATATGTTCACCCCGTTGGTTGGTTTGAGCGCCGGCGAAGAAAAAACCTTCACCGTCACTTACTCAGAAGAATATCACGACGAGAAATTTGCCGGTAAAGAAATTACCGTTGAGGTGTCGGTGGGCAGCGTTAAAGAAAAAGAAGTTGACCCGCTGGACGATGACTTTGCCCAATCATTCAGCGATTTTGACACGCTCGATGAATTTAAGGCCGACATTCGCCAGGGGCTTCAGGAACAGCGCCAGCGAGAACAAAATCAGAGCCTTGCCAACAAGGCTATTGACAAAATTCTGGAAGACGCCACTATTGAATGGCCCGCCGTCTTTGAAGAAGAGCGGATTGAGCAAGAGCTGGAATCGTACGCCCACCGGATGAAATCCTACGGGTTGTCAATGGAAAACTATTACCAGTTTCAGAACAAAACCGAAGAGGAATTTAAAGAAGAAATCCGCGAACAAGTGGTGACTCAGCTTAAACGCAGCCTGGTGCTGGGCAAAGTTGCCGAACTTGAAGCCCTGAAAGTGGCCGAAAGCGAAATTCTTGAACGCGCCAAACTCATTGCCGATTACTCCGGTAGTGGCGAGCAACTCTGGCGTCAAATCATCACCTCGCCGGTTCAGCGTGAAATGATTTCCAACGACCTGCTGACCGACAAAACCATTGACCTGCTGGCGGCCATTGCCCGCGGAGAAGACCCCCAGGTAGAAACTAAAGACGCCGGAGATGAACCCGACGCCGAAACTGCCCAATCTACGGAAACCTCGGATGCCCCGGCAGAAACCGGCACAGAAAACGTTGCAGAAGTTGTAGCTGAAGCAGAGGCTGAAACCGAAACAGCCGCCGAAACTGAACCCATCGCGGAAGCTGATGCATCCGCAGAAGAACAGGGCTAACCCGCCCGTTTATGCTTTGAAAGGAGCAAAACAAGAATGTTCCCCCAATTTCCAGAATCAATGGTGCCGATGGTCATTGAAACCACCGGCCGCAGCGAACGCGCTTACGATATTTTCTCTCTGCTGTTGCGAGAGCGAATCATTTTTTTGGGCACACCCATTAACGACCAGATTGCCAACCTGATTGTGGCCCAACTACTCTACCTGAACCGCGAAGACCCGGAACGCGAAATTCAAATGTACATCAACAGCCCCGGCGGCGTCATTTACGCCGGTCTGGCTATTTACGATACCATGCAGCAAATTCAGGCCCCGGTGAGCACCTTTGCCGTGGGCGTAACCGCCAGCATGGGCACGGTGTTGCTGGCAGCCGGCGCGCAGGGTCAGCGCTACGCACTGCCGCACGCCACCATTCACATGCACCAGGCCGGCGGCGGCGCACAGGGTTACACCACCGATGTTGAAATTCAGTACCGCGAAATGAAACGCCAGCAAGATTTACTCTTTGGCATTATCAGCAAGCATACCGGCCAATCGGTTAAACAAATTGCCGATGATTTTGAACGCGACCGCTGGATGGATGCACCCACGGCCAAAGAGTACGGGCTGGTTGATGACATTTTGGGCGACCCTGCCGTTCCTTCAGAGGATGAAGGCGCAGACAAAAAATAAACCAGGGGTGAACGCCCCGGAAAAGAACCCACATTATGGCCAGCAGATTTCGATCTAACGTTCAGGTTTGCTCGTTTTGCAAGCGGTCTCAGGAAGAGGTGAACCGGCTGATTGCCGGCCCTGATAACGTGTTTATTTGTGATGAATGCGTTGACTTGTGCCGCGATATTCTGCAGGAAGATGCCTCATCGGCCAGCCCGCCGGAGTTCAGGCTGGACCGGGTGCTGTCTCCCAAAGAAATTTACGAGCAGTTGAACGAATGGGTTGTGGGTCAGGACCAGGCCAAAAAAGTGCTGTCGGTAGCGGTTTACAACCACTACAAGCGGATTAACAAACCGCTTGAAAACCGCAAAACCGATGATGTGGAACTGGAAAAAAGCAACATTATGATTATTGGGCCAACAGGGTGCGGCAAGACCCTGTTGGCTCAAACGCTGGCTAAAATTCTGGATGTGCCGTTTTGCATTGCCGATGCCACCACGCTGACCGAAGCCGGTTACGTGGGCGAAGATGTGGAAAACATTCTGCTGCGGCTCATTCAGGCCGCCGATTTTGACATTGAGCGCGCCGAACAAGGTATCATTTACATTGATGAAATTGATAAAGTTGCCCGCAAAACCGGCGACAACCCCTCGATAACCCGCGATGTGTCCGGTGAAGGCGTGCAGCAGGCGTTGCTCAAAATTGTAGAAGGCGCGCAGGCCAGCGTTCCCCCGCAGGGTGGCCGCAAGCACCCGCACCAGGATTTTCTGACCATCAATACCGGCAATATCCTTTTTATTTGCGGCGGCGCTTTTGACAACCTTGATCAATCCATTGGAGAGCGCCTGGGCGTTAAAGACCGCATGGGTTTTGGCGGTACGGCCAAAGGTTTGCGCTCGCTGCGCTCAAAACAGCCGGTACTGCAGGTGGGGCCGGTTCATAACAGCAGCACCGCCAATCTGATCAAGCAAGACCCGGCCATTGCCAAAGAAGAAGAAACAATTGCCAAAATATCGCGGCTGCTGACGCAGGTAACGCCGGAAGATTTGCTCAAATACGGGCTGATTCCGGAATTTATCGGGCGATTTCCGGTGGTGGTTACCGTGGACCCGCTGGGCCACGCCGCGCTGATGGATATTTTAACCGGCCCCAAAAATGCCATTGTCAAGCAATTTCAGCACCTGTTTGCGCTGGACAACGTCGAGTTGGTGTTCTCGCAAGAGGCGCTATCGCTGGCTGCCGCGCTGGCGCTAAAACACAAAACCGGCGCCCGCGGATTGCGCTCAATCATTGAAGAAGCGCTGCTTGACATTATGTATGAAATCCCGTCGAACAAAGAAATTAAAAAGTGCGTCATCACTGCTGCGGTTATTCAGGGCGAATCTGCGCCGGAACTGTACGATGAATTTGGCCGGCCCATTGGCGGAGACGTTAAACACAAGGCAGCGTGATTTTTTGGCGCCATTGCTGAAACATCAGCTTTGATAAATCATGCCGGGTTTTGCAACCTGGCTGCTTATTTTTGGAGTTCCAATGAAACTTGTTACACTCAAAACTAATGGTGGTTCTGTTGACCGGCTGGGCCGGGTTGACGGCCAAACTGTAATTCCGTTTGACTACCCCGGCGGCATGCTCAATTTGATTCGCGCCGGACAGGACGGACTTGCGGCGGCTCAAGCTGCCGCCGGCCCCCCGCAACCCTACGCCGAAGATAACCTGGCCGCGCCGCTGGTGTTCCCCTCCAAAGTGATTGCCATTGGCAAAAATTACGCCGACCACGCCAAAGAAACCAACAGCGACATCCCGGACCGGCCCATCACCTTTACCAAATTTACCACGTCCATCACCGGCCCGCGCGCCGAAGTTAGCTGGGACCCGGCGCTGACCACCAAAGTTGACTACGAAGCCGAACTGGCCGTGATTATCGGCAAAACGGCCCGCAACGTGCCGGAATCAGACGCGCTGGATTACGTGTTTGGCTACACCTGCGCCAATGATGTGAGCGCCCGCGACCTGCAATTTGGCGACGGCCAGTGGGTGCGCGGCAAATCGCTGGATACGTTTTGCCCGCTTGGCCCCTGGATTGTAACCGCCGATGAAATTCCCAACCCGCAAACGCTCGACATCCGGGGAATTATCAACGGCCAACTAATGCAGCACAGCCACACCAGCAAAATGATTTTCAGCGTGCCGTATCTGATTGCATTTCTGTCGCGGGCGTTTACCCTGCTGCCCGGCGACATCATCCTCAGCGGCACGCCCGATGGCGTGGGCGCGTTCCGTGAGCCGCCGCTTTTTATGAAAGATGGCGATGAAATGGTGGTGGAGATTGAGCGGGTGGGCCGGTTGGTGAACACCTGCCGCACCAAATAAACGCCGCTTAATCCGGCGGATAGTAGCCGTGCGTCTCAAGCCACGCCCAGTCCGGCCCGCGCCAGCCAACCACGGCAAAATCAACCCGCCCCCCGGCGCTGAACTCAACCCCTTCAGATTCCAGAATTTGCCGTTGCAGCGCGCCGCCGGAACCCCCGGCTCGCGGGCTGATTTTACCCTGCGCGTTGATAACCCGCTGCCACGGCACGTCGGTGCCAAAATCAAGCGCGGCCATGGCGTACCCCACCATCCGCGCCGTGCAGCCGCCCGTCATTTGAGCAACCTTCCCGTATGTGGTAACTTTCCCCGGCGGAATTTGCCGCACCAGCGCGTAAATGCGTTCGTAAACCGGCGCGTCCTTCAGCGATGATTGGGCCATTTTCCCTCGATAAAACCGCATATTTGCAGCCCCGCATTTTGCGGGGCTTTTAATTTTCAGCTTCCGGCAGGCCGGCATCCGGCAACAGGAATTTGAAACTTTTTATCATGGGGTTGAACCATTGCAGCGCCAGATCGTAATTTTGGGCCGGCGCCGTAAACCGAATCACGTGCATTTTGCCGTTGCCCCCGGCGGCGATGATTGAGCCAGCCACGGGTGTGCCGTTGGCGGCAGTGTAGAGAAAATCAATGGTGGCGCCGCTGGTCTGGCTCAGTGGAAATTCGGCCGGCGGCAGATGTTGCAGGTCGGCATAGGT
>RFJF01000372.1 GCA_003695455.1 Chloroflexota bacterium | reverse complement strand
GATGACGGCCGTCATCACCAGCATGCCGGCCCACGGGCCAAGCACCATTGCCGCCAGTGCGCCGCCCAAAAAGTGGCCGGACGTGCCGCCCGCCACCGGAAAGTTAATCATTTGGCCGGCAAAAATAAAGGCGGCCATAATTCCCATCAGCGGAATCTGGCGTTCGCCCAGCTCGCCGCGGGTTTTGCGGGTGGCCAGCACAATCAACCCCACCGAGATGAACCAAAACAGCACCGAAATGGTCACGCTCAAAAATCCGTCGGGGATGTGCAGGGCCGGCCCCTGAATCACATCGGTTAAAAATTGGGGATCAACGGGTGAAAACATGCGGCCTCCTGTCAGGGTTCAGAATGCAGACTCCAGAGTTCAGAATACAGGCGTGGCTCATTTTTGCGGATTTTCAACGTTACAAATTCACCGGCTTGCGTACCCGGTTAAAACGTGAAACGCAAAGCATAATGTGTGCTTCAGGCCAAAATCCTTACGTTTTACGCTTTACGTTTTCCGAAGACAGCCGGCAAAACCAACAAATTTGTAAAGTCAATGGCGCAGGCTAATGAATCACGCCTCATCTGGAAACGTTTCTTTTTGCGAATAGTTGCAACTGAGTTGTATCACAAACTGCCGGATATGCCAAATTATGAAATCCGCCGCTCATGTTGTAAGATACCCCCTCTGAAAACAGGAACAAAGAGTTGGGAGTCAGGGAATGGTGACTGTGCGGTTCTGTTACTTTGTGACTTACCATCTGCCGGATTTTCATTTTCGTTGTTGTCCCGGCAGGGCCTGTCAAACTCTCTAACATAATCAATTGAGGCCAGATGGAATGAAGATTATTTTCAGAATATTGATTGCCGGGGTAGCAGTTTTTGCAGTGGATGGGCTGTCTAAAATCTGGGCCGAGCAAAATCTGGTTCCCCACCAGCCCGTACCGATTATCGGTGATTTCTTTCGGCTGACGTTGGGCTACAACACCGGGGTGGCGTTTGGCATGTTTTCCAACGGCGGCGTATGGCCGCTGGTAATCACCGGCGTGATTATTTTGGGGTTGGTCATCTGGTTTGTGCGGGCGTTGCAACAGGGACAGTTTCCGGCGGCGGCGGCGTGGGCCGTGGGGATGCTGCTGGGCGGGGCCATTGGCAACTTTCTGGACCGCCTGCCCGACGGCCGGGTGACGGATTTTCTGGATGTGGGTGTTGGCCCGCTGCGCTGGCCCACCTTCAATCTGGCCGACAGTTTTATTTTGATTGGCGTGGGGTTGCTGGTGTTGCTGTCATTCAATCACCAGCCGGCCGAATCCCCGGTAAGCGATGAAACCGGCCCGGAACACAATCCGGATGGATTGACCCCCTAAAATTCCACCCACCGGGCGCGGCGCTCAACTGTACGCACCCGGCCGCAACACTTTGGCCAGCCGGCGCTCAAAACGCCCTCGCGGGTCTGCAGCGTGCGCCCAGCCCAAAAACCTTTCAACCAGATATTCCCGCAGGTTATCCAGTTTTCCCGGCATTGATTCTGCCACCAATTGCTGAATCTCATCCAGCAGGTTCTGCAAGTCTGTGGGGAAAGCAATCTCGGCCAAAATATCGGGGTGTACCGGAATAACCGCCGCACCGGCAATCACCTCATCAAAATAGCGCTGGCTGCGGGCGGCGTGGTACAGATGCGTAACGGCAAAAATCTGCTCCAACCCGTACGCCCGCCGAATGGCCTGCACGGCTCGTACTTCGAGCAGGGTGCAGTTGGTTTTTTTGCGGGTTACCACAAAATCTGACGGAATTTCAAATTTCTGAATGAGCATTTGCTTCACGGCGTCGGCATCGGGGGTGCGCTGCGGGCCGTGAATATCTGACGCCACAAAAATGACGACGGGTTTGGGCTGCGGGGCGCTGTGCCACAGCGCCGCCGCCAGTGCCGTTCGGCCCCAAAGTTGGCGGTTTTCTTTTTTGGTACCCTGCCGCTTACCCATAATGACCAGTCCGGCGGGCTGCTCCGGCCATTCGGGGGGGTGGGCGGCATCGCTGTTTTGGGTGGCAGCATCAAAATCGGTCATTCGTCGAGTACTTTTCGCACTTTTTTGATGAGGGTGTCCGGGGTGAAGGGTTTGGGTAGAATTGCGCCCTGGCGGGCTAAAATACCCATTCGATCCAGCGTTCTGTTGGTGTGCCCGGAAATAAACAAAATTTTGATGGACGGCAGTAGTTCCTGCACTTTTGCCGCCAGTGTGTCGCCACTCATTTTGGGCATGGTCAAATCTGTGATGAGCAGGTGTGGTGTGGGCGGCGGCTCTTGCAGCAAAATATCGAGCGCTTCTTCGCCGTTGGTGGCTTCAATAACCTCAAAACCCTGCTGCCGCAGCACCCGCGCAGACATCTGCCGAACCATGGCGGCGTCCTCAACCAGCAGTACGGTTTCTGTGCCGGTTTCCATATTTAAATTGAGCGATTTTATGGATTGCACGGTAACGGTTTTCTCCTGAGCACGGGGCAGGTAAATTTCAAATGTGGTACCTTCACCCGGCCTGCTGCTGAATACAATGTACCCCTTGTTTTGCCGGACAATGCCAAAACATGTTGATAAGCCCAGCCCGGTCCCCTGCCCCACCTCTTTGGTAGTAAAAAAGGGTTCAAAAATGTGGGGTTGAATTTCCGGGGGGATGCCCATGCCGGTGTCTGTTACAGACAGGCGCACGTACTCACCGCCCGGAACTTCGGGGTGCTGGCCGTGACGCAGTGAAATGTTGCCGGTACTGAGCGTAAGTTTGCCGCCCTGCGGCATCGCGTCGTGGGCGTTCACAATCAAATTGACCAGCACCTGCTCAATCTGGCCGGAATCGGCTTTGATGAACCACAAATTACTGCCGGGCTGCACCACAAATTCAATCGATTCATCAATCAGTTGGCGAAGCATGGTGTTAATATCGGTAACCAGTTGGTTGAGGTCCAGAATTTGGGGGCGTGCTACCTGGTGGCGGGTAAATGCCAGCAATTGCTGGGTCAGGTCGGCGGCGCGGCGGGCGCTCTTTCTGATGCCTTCCAGATCAAAGCGTACCGGGTGATCTTCCGGCAGGCTGTCCAGTGCCAACTCGGTGTGGCCAATCAGCGCGGTCAGCACGTTGTTAAAATTATGGGCAATGCCACCCGCCATTTGCCCCACGGCTTCAAGTTTTTGCGCCTGTTGAAGTTGTTCCTCTAATTGTTTTTGCCGGGTAATATCCAGCATAATGCCGTGCGCCAGCCGTCGTGCGCCGTCTTCTGTCACCATGGTACTGTTGTTTCTGAACCAGACCACGCTGCCGTCGCGGGCCAGCGCCCGGTATTCAATATCCAGCCCCCGCATGGCGTCATCATAATGCCGAACTTGAGCCAGCACATCTTCCCGGTCTGCAGGGTGGAGTTGCTGAATCCACAATTGCGGGTCGGCCATCCACTCTTCCGGCGAAAAGCCCAGCAAAGTTTCTACCTGCGGGCTGATGTAAATGGTGCGGTTTGGTTCGTTGGTGTTGGTAAATTCAACAATGTAAATAATGGCGGGCAGTTGTTCAACCAGCGTTTTGTAGCGCGTTTCGGCAACGCGGAGCGCCTGCTCGGCTTCTTTGCGGGCGGTAACGTCGGTGTTAATGCTGATGAATCCCAGCGGCGTGCCGTCTGCATCGGTAACAACAGTGGCGTTCACCTCAACAGGGATTTCAACGCCGTCTTTGCGCACACAGCGCACCTCGCCGGAATATTTACCGCCGGCGGCAATGGCCTCTGTGATTTCAACCTGAAGTGCATCTACAATTTCCGGGTGATCAATGAAGCCGATGGATTGCCCCACCGCTTCCGGGGCGGTGTATCCAAACGTTTGTTCGGCGGTGCCCATCCAGCGGGTGATGATACCGTTCATGTCGGTGATAATCACAGCAACGGGTAGTTGTTTGAGAATTTCGTCAGAAAAGCGCAGTTTGGCTTCTGTTCGTTTGCGGCTGGAGATGTCTCGGATGACACTTTGCACCACGGCTTTGCCCTGAAATGTGGTCAGAATACCGGTACTCTCCACGTCAACAGGACGGCCATCCACGCGCAAAAATGTTTCCTCTACCAACGGCGATTGCCAGCCTTCCTGCAAAATATTCAGGTGCCGCTC
>RFJF01000371.1 GCA_003695455.1 Chloroflexota bacterium | reverse complement strand
GGTCAATAAAATAATCGCCCGGCGTCAACCCGGCAAACTCAACCATGTTGGGGCCAAGTTCATCCGGTTTTTGGCCGGTTTTGCCCACACTGAGAATCTGGCTCAGCGTAGAAAGCTGTACTGCCTGTTCGTCACGCCCCGCCACCTGCACCAGCAACCGCGAAAAAGGGATGCCCCCGGCGTTATCCTCGCTGACAACGCGGCCGGCCCAGATTTCGCCGGCAAAGGGGGTAGGGGTGGCGCTGGGCCGGGCTGCTTGTGTGGCCTCGGATTGCGGAACCTGGGCAAATTCAATCACGGCCAGGTTGTAATTATCGGCCGTTACCTCAAGGCTCACGCCCAGCGCAGGCACGCTCACCGTCCACGTACCCTCGGTTACGGGCGCAAACTCGGCGGCAAAGGGGCCGTACTCCGGTTTGCTGCCGGATTTGGCTGTGATAAACGCATCGCCGCTGCGCAGTTCGATGGGCGTATCCGGCAGGCCAATCACGCTCACCCGGAAGATGGAACCCTGCCCCTGCGTGGCCTGCGGCACGTGGTTGACCACCCGGCCTACCCACACCGCTTGAGGGGGCGGGGTAGGGCTGAATGTTGGGGTGAGTGTGGGGTGCGGGGTAGCAGTGCGGGTGGGCAGGTGCAGGGTATCGCCGGTGGATTGGGCGGATGCAACGTTACCGGACAGGCCCGGCAGAAACATTGCAGCCGCCGGCAGGGCCATCGACACCAAAAAGAGCAGAACTGATTTTGGCAGCCTGATTGTGTTCAAATTTTGGCTCCGCGATGAATGAAATTTGGAACACCCAATTATACGTTTTGGCCTGTCTTTCCTTCAGCCGGGGCATGACCATCCGGTTTATTTTGGCCGGGGGTTGCTTCTGCAGAATTTTAGCGTTACAATCAGATAAACATCTGAGGGGAAAACAAATGACTGTGCTTGGAATTGACATTGGCGGCTCCGGAATCAAAGGCGCGCCGGTTGATACCCAACAAGGGGCGCTGGCCGCAGACCGCTACCGGATACCCACGCCGCAGCCCTCTGTGCCAAAGGCGGTGGCCGGCGTGGTGGCCCAAATTGTTCAGCATTTTGAGTGGCAGGGGCCGGTGGGCTGCACGTTTCCGGCGGTCATCAAGAATGGAGTTGCTTTCAGTGCGGCCAATGTTGACAAGCGCTGGATTGGCACCAACGGCCAGCAATTGTTCCAGGAAAAAACCGGCTGCCCGGTGTTGCTGCTTAACGACGCCGACGCCGCCGGCTTTGCAGAAATGGAGTACGGCGCGGGGCGCGGCCGAAAAGGCGTGGTCATTATGCTCACGTTGGGTACCGGCATTGGCAGCGCCATTTTTGTGGATGGCAAACTGGTACCCAACACCGAGTTTGGGCATATGGAAATCCGGGGCAAAGATGCCGAAGACCGGGCCTCGGACCGGGTCAGGAAGGGCGAAGAGCTTACTTGGAAAAAGTGGGCCCGCCGGGTAGATGAATTTCTGGGCCGGATGGAGGCGCTGTTTTCGCCGGATTTGTTTATTATTGGCGGTGGTGTCAGTAAAAAACATGACAAGTGGCTGCCGTACCTTAACACCCGCGCCGAAATTGTGCCGGCCCAAACCCTGAATGAAGCCGGAATCATCGGCGCGGCGCTGGCGGCCCAACAACATTTTGAGAAGTAAAAGGATGTAAACCGTGTCCGCTTCCTCGCAGGCAAGTTCTCCTACAATTATGATTTTGGATGATGAACAAATTGTGCGCCGGGCGCTGAAAATGGGCCTTGAGCGTTCGGGGTACCGTGTGCTGACCGCGGAAAACTTTAAACAATTTACCCAGGTTATGCAGGATTGCGACGCCGTGCTGTGCGATATTATTTTGCCCGGCAACAACGGGTTGCAGGCGCTCAAATGGGCCAGAGAAAACTTTCCAAATACGCCGGTAATTATGATGACCGGCAAACCCACGGTTGAAACCGCCGCCGAAGCCATGCGATTTGGCGCGTTTGATTATTTGCCCAAACCGGTTCAGAAAAACGATTTACTGCTGACGCTGCAACGCGCCATTCAACACCGGCAACTGGTGCTTGATAAAGCCCGGCTGGAAGCCGAAAACGAATCTTACCGGCAACAGTTGGAAAATCAGGTTGAAGAAAAATCGCAGGCATTGCAAGAATCGCAGGAATTTTTAACCACCCTCACCAACACTATGGCCGATGCCGTGTTCAGCATTCGGCTGCCCGATTACAAAATTGAATACGTCAATCAGGCGGTATCCACCATTTTTGGCTACCAGCCCGCCGAGTTGCTGGGCCAATCGTTTGACCGGTTGTTCATTGATGCCAACGGTTTTGCGGTGTACCACCAAAAAATTAACGCCGCCATTGAGCAGGACCGAGCCCAAACGCAGGTTGAACTGCCCATGCTCCAAAAAGATGCAACCTCAATTATGACCGAAGTGGTTTCGACGTTTATTTGCCGCGAGGGAGAGGCGTATCCGCAAATTATCAGCGTGGTGCGAGACGTAACCCAGCGCAGCTTTTTGCTGGGCGTGGTAGCGCACGAACTCCGCAACCCGCTGGGGCTGGTGACCGGTTTTGTGCATGTGCTGCTCAGCGAAGTTCAAACCATGGACCGCGAAAGCCTGGAGAAATATCTGGGGGTTATCAGCGAACACACCAGCCACATGCTGGCAATGCTCGACGGCCTGCTGGACGTGACCAAAATTGAATTTGGCGAAGTCGCGCTGGATATCCGGCCCGAAAACGTGGTACCACTGCTGGCCCGGCTGACCGAAGAACACAAAATTCTGGCCAAAGACAAAAATATCACTCTGCAATTTGTACCGGAAAAACCAGAGTTGGTGTGCGCGTGTGACCCCACCAAAGTGGGCGAAGTGTTGGCTAACCTTATTGACAACGCCATCAAGTATTCAAACCCTGATACTATCGTTCAGATTGTGGCCCGGTCTCACAACAGCGGCGTGTGGGTGGGGGTAAAGGACCAGGGGAGCGGCATCAATCCGCAGGAAATTCAGCACGTATTTAAAGGGTTCAGCCACAAAAAGGTGAGTACCCGGCCCACCGCCGGCGAGCGCTCAACCGGGTTGGGGCTGGCTATTTGCAAACGCATCATCGAGGCGCATGGCGGCCAGATTGGCGTGGAGTCTGTGCCCGGTCAGGGGTCAACTTTTTGGTTTACCCTGCCCAACGGTGAACAACAAAAACCGGGAGACTCTGCACGTTGAGTCTCCCGGCTGACGTTACTTTCTAATCAGCGAAGCGGCCGTCATCTCCGGCGGCGGGTCAATTCCCAGTAATTCCAATACAGTGGGGGCTACGTTGCCCAGCACCCCGTTGGCAAATCGCCAGGCGGGTTTTTGGTTGGCTACGTACACAAACGGCACCAGATTGGTGGTGTGGGCGGTGTGGGGTTTGCCGGTGTCGTAATCCATCATCTGGTCCGAGTTGCCGTGGTCGGCGGTAACCAGCGCTGCGCCACCCATGCTGACGGTGGCTTCTACCACCTGCCGCACGCAGTCATCCACGGTCTCGCAGGCAATGATGGCTTTGTCTAAAAAGCCGGTGTGGCCCACCATATCCGGGTTGGCAAAGTTGACCAGCACAAAGGTGTATTCGCCGCTTTTGATGGCGGCTACTACCTTTTCTGTAATGCCGCGCGCGCTCATTTCCGGCTGCAAATCATAGGTGGCAACTTTGGGCGAGGGAACCAATGCCCGGTCTTCGCCGCTGAACGGTTCTTCTCGGCCGCCGTTGAAAAAGTAGGTGACGTGGGCGTACTTTTCGGTTTCGGCGCTGTGGAATTGTTTGAAGCCGGCTTTGGAAATGGTTTCTGACAGGCCGTTGGTGGGTTCCGGCACTTCAAAGGCAAATTCCGGGGTTTGGCCGTCGTAGTAGTGCATAAAGGTGACCATGTGAACGGCGGGGCGGTTGGGGTCTTCAAAGCCGTCAAAATCGGGATTGGTCAGTGCCTGGGTCATTTGCCGGGCGCGGTCGGCGCGGAAGTTGAAGAAGATGACCGCATCGCCGTTGTTGATGGTGGCTTTGGGGTTGCCGGCCTCATCTACCAGCACCACGGGAACCACAAATTCATCGTTGACGCCGTTGGTGTAGGATTTTTGAATGGCTTCGGCGGCAGAGCGGGCGGTTTCTCCCTGGCCGTGAACGGCGGCATCGTAGCCCAGTTTGGTGCGCTGCCAGCGTTTATCGCGGTCCATTGAGTAGTAGCGGCCTGCTACCGAGGCAATGGTTCCGCAGCCAATTCTGGCAATCTGGCTTTCAAGCTGGGCCAGATATTCTTCGCCGCCGCGGGGGGGGGTGTCCCGGCCATCCATCAGCGCGTGAATGAATACGCGCTCGAGCCCTTTTTGTTTGGCCAGTTTGAGCAGGGCATACAAGTGTTCCTGGTGGCTGTGTACGCCGCCGTCTGACAGCAGGCCAATCAGGTGCAGGCTGGTGTTGTTGCTGAGCGCGTGCTGAATGGCGTTGTTCAGGGCGGGGTTTTCAAAAAATTCACCGGTGGAAATCAAATCGTTGATGTAGGTCAGGTCTTGCGGCACCACGCGGCCCGCGCCCAAATTCATGTGGCCTACTTCTGAGTTGCCCATCTGCCCGATGGGCAGGCCCACCGCGCGGCCGGATGCTTCCAGGGTGGCGCTGGGCCAATTGTTCCAAATGTAATCAAAATAGGGGGTGTGTGCCTGCGCCACGGCGTTGTGGTCTGTTCTGGGGTTCAGGCCCCAGCCATCCATAATAATTAAAGTGACAAGCATTGTTCTGTCCTTGGTTTTGGATTATTGGGTGAAAATAGTGCGGCCATGATACCTCAAAGTGCGGGATGCAAAAAATGACCGGCCACAAAAAAAGGGAAGCCTGTGTAGGCTCCCCCTTTGGAAAACTAATGTATGGCAGGGTTGCAGAATTTATGCAACTGGCGTGGCGATGTTCTTTTCTGTGGTGCGGTCAAAAATATGAACTTTGTCAACGTTAAAGGACATCTGTACTTTGTCGCCGGGGCGCATATCGGCGCGCGGGTCAACGCGGGCAATAAAGCTGTGTTCGCCGGCTTGCAGGTACACAAAGATTTCGTTCCCCATCAGTTCGGTTACGTCTACTGTGGATTCAACCAGATTTTCTTTGACTCCGGCCGGTTTGTACTGCGGGTGGTGAATATCTTCCGGGCGAACCCCAAAAATCACTTCTTTGCCAATGCTTTCCTGTCCAAGCTGCTCAACTTCGCTTTGGGCCAGGCGCAGGCGAACAGTACCGGAATCAACGTACATTTCATCCAGCGTGCCGGTAATGGAGCCGCTGAAGAAGTTCATTGACGGCGAGCCGATGAAGCCTGCCACAAACACGTTGCCGGGGTGATCGTACAGGTTTGCGGGGGTATCAACCTGTTGCAGCACGCCATCACGCATAACGGCAATGCGGTCGGCCATGGTCAGCGCCTCTACCTGGTCGTGGGTTACGTAAATGAAGGTGGTTCCCAGGCGCTGGTGCAGCTTGGAAATTTCGGCGCGGGTTTGCACGCGCAGTTTGGCGTCGAGGTTTGACAGCGGCTCATCAAGCAGGAACACGGCGGGGTCACGGACAATGGCGCGGCCCAGGGCCACACGCTGCCGCTGACCGCCGGACATTTGTTTGGGTTTGCGGTCCAGCAGTTGGGTAATGCCCAGAATTTTGGCGGCTTCCTGCACACGCTGGTCAATTTCTGTTTTTGGGGTTTTGCGCAGTTTCAAGCCAAAGGCCATGTTGTCGTACACGGTCATGTGCGGGTACAGCGCGTAACTTTGAAACACCATGGCAATGTCACGGTCTTTGGGGGGGATGTCGTTGACTACCCGGTCGCCGATGATGATTTCGCCGGAGGTGATTTCTTCCAGCCCTGCCAGGCAGCGCAGCGCTGTAGATTTGCCGCACCCCGACGGGCCAACCAGCACCAGAAATTCTTTGTCGGGAATTTCAAGGTTGAGGTTGTTCACGCCAATTACATCACCCCATGCTTTGGTCATGTTTCGGTATTCTACTTTTGCCATATCAGTGTGCCTCCTTAAGACAACATTTAAAATTTAATTTGATTTTGATGACGCTATGTTTACAACCACAGGGCCAAATCGGTAGATTGCCGAATGACCAGCGAGGGTTGGATCACCACATTTTGTTGGGCCACAGGTTCGTTGCGCAACCGCGAAATGAGCATTTGGCAGGCTTTTTGCCCCAACAGCCCCGCAGAACGGCGAACGCTTGTCAGCGGCGGCTTTGAATATTCGGCCAGCAGAATATCGCCAAAACCGGCCACGGCCACATCGCTGCCTACTTCCAGCCCCTGGTCCTGCACCGCCGACATCACACCCAACGCAATCAGGTCATCTGTGGCCACAATAGCAGTGGGTGGTTGTGACAGATTGAGCAGTCTGTGTGCAATTCTGTAGCCGTCTTTTTGAGAAAAATCGCTGTTGGTCAGGTAATCGGTGTTAATTGGCAGGCCGGCGTGTTGCATGGCTTGCTGAAATCCCGCCAGGTAATTTAACGAAAGCATCAGGTCAGCCGGGGTGTTAATCAGCGCAATTTGTTGGTGGCCTTGTGCTACCAGGTGCGCTACCACTTGTTGCGCCCCTTTGGCTTCATCTACGGCCACCGAGTAAACCTGGCCGGCAACGTTTGTTGCACCCACAACAACAAACGGAAACTGTTTTTCCCGCAGCATCTCAATCCGGGCATCACGGCGGCGGGGGCGGATTACAATAAATCCGTCTACCTTCCGGCTGTTGATGAGCCGCAAATATGCCCGGTTTTCTTCAACGTCGGCGGGGCAGGTAGAAACCAGTAAATCAAATCCCTGGCTGGCGGCCTCACTGGTAATGCTGGCTAATAGTTCGCCAAAGTAGGGGTCTGACGTTCTGGCGGATGGCGTGGGCAGGACCAGCCCCAATGTGTCGGTTGGGGCGTACCCCATTTCACGGGCCACCCGTTTAATGTGTTCCCTCGTTTCCGGGCTTATGTCCTCGTAATTATTCAAGGCTCTGGAAACCGCAGCTACAGATTTGCCTACGGCTTCGGCTATGTCTTTGAGGGTTACATCGTCCCGATTGGTTCGAGGCATTGTTGCTGTCTGCCAATGTTGTTACTAAAACAATTAAGTTGAGCCAGATGTTACACTAAAAATTTTTAGGTGTCAAATCGGCGGCACTAAAATTGTCTAGAAAACGCCGGTAAATCTTGTGAATCTTTTACTTGCCATAATGTTCGAG
>RFJF01000370.1 GCA_003695455.1 Chloroflexota bacterium | reverse complement strand
ATCAAGTATAATGTAATTACCAGTTTCTATTTGTTAAGTTGAGGTAGTCAAATGAGTATTATTGCGATCTCCAATCAAAAAGGGGGTGTGGGTAAATCCACAATCACTATTAACCTGGCCGGGGCACTGGCCAGAGGTTTATCTTCTGCCAACGGGGAAAAACTTAAAGTACTTGTGGTAGATGCTGACCCCCAGGCAAATACCAGTGCTGTATTTTTGACTGCCCAATTTACACTTGGGCCGCTAGCCGAAGACACCAAAACCGCCTATGAAGTGATTGTTCACGAAGCGCCGGCGCCACACGCCATTCACCAAATTGAACTGGACGCAAATGGAGACTTTCCGGCCGGACACCTGGACCTGCTGCCGGCACATATTCGGCTGGCCCGCGCCGAGTTGGAACTTATCGGTACTTTGCGCAGAGAAGACCGATTAGCCAGCGCCCTGGAAGAGGTGAAGCAGAATTACGATTACATATTCATTGATTGCCCCCCCTCGTTGGGAATGCTCACGCTGAACGCACTAATGGCTGCAGAATATGTGTTAATTCCGGTTGAACCCGGTTATTTTCCATTAATTGGGTTAGGCCTCCTGCAAGAAACCATTTCCGATGTTGCCCGGATCAATCATCTTGAAATTTTGGGGGTAGTGCCAACCATGATTGGTCGAACCATTGAAGCACGCGAAACGGTTGGGGCATTGCAACAAATGTTTGGACATCGCATATTTTCCCCAATTCCAAACCGGGTGGCTATCAGAAACGCACACGCAGCGCAGACCGATATATTTGGTTATGACAGCGGCGATGGTGCGGAGGCTTTTATCAGGTTGGCAAAGGAGGTTACCGCTCGTGGCTAGAAGGAAAAGACCATCATTCAGTACCGTTGTATCTTTAATGAGCGACAACGCGCAGGCACGTCTGGAATCAGAAGCGTTACAAACTACCGATACACTTCCACTAAATGTTATTATTCCGGATTTTAGCCAACCCCGCTCCCTGCTCCCTCCGGATTTGGCAACTGCTCTTGTTAATGAACAAAAAACAGCATCCGAAGTCCTGACTGAGTGGCAAACCCGGGCAGAACTCCAACCAGCAAACGTAGGGCTACAGCGAAACATTCGAGAACTGCGCCGGTTGGCCGACAGCATTGCGCAGCATGGCCTGATCAACCCGATTTCGGTCCGGGAACCACGTGCTGCCGAAACTTTGCCCCAGGGAGTCCGGTACCTGATTGTCACCGGCGAACGGCGCTACTGGGCACACATTTATCTGCTGGTTAACAATAAGCAAATAAAAGAAGGGGATAATGTGCTGTCTCCGGATCAAATTAAGGTCACAATCGCGCCAGCCGGTGTTAGTGTTAAAGCACACCAACTCATTGAGAATTTGCTCCGTGAAAATATTAATGCAGTTGAGCGAGCTCGAGGAATGTGGGCGCTGCGTTATGAACTATCCGGGGTGAACGATAGTTCACCTGCATCCAATGATGAAACAGCAGAGGAAAGTGAAGAGCAGAGTTCGCTGGTTCCGTGGCGGCTGGTAGAAGAAACGTTGGGAATATCAAAGCGGTACAGAATTTTTGTCACTTCGGTGTTAAACTTGTGCGATGAGGCCATTGAAATTGTAGCAAAACATAATTTACCGGAAATGACTATCCGGCCGATTGTACAAAAATTGAAATCCCGGCCCGACCTTCAAGTGCAGGCACTCAACCAATTGGTTGCCTGGCAAGCTGAAAATGCGGCCGAGGACGGGCCAGGTCGGTCTATTGTTGCATCGGTAAGAGAGTTGGTTGACCAACTTTTGGCGCCAGAAGAAACCACTGAGAAAAACGAGTCACCCAAAATCACGCGATCAGTCTCATCCGAACCGGTGATTCGATTCAGAGACAAGGTGCGTCAAACGCTCGATTTTCTGAACCGGCTCAAACAACGAGACCGGGCTAATCTGAATAACGCCTTACAAGCCGAAAAATATGTTGACGTATTGCTGGACTTACGAAATTTGCGGCAACAAATTGATGAAATACTTGCTGCGGCAGACAAAACACCACCCCAAGCAGCAGATAACCTCACAAACGCAAATCAGAAGCAATAAATCTAGAAATTACGCAGTTGAGAAAAAACACATCACGAATACCACCGATGGACGAATATTAGGAATAAAATACTTAAAAATTCGTTTATTCATGCCAATCGTGATTGAAATGCTCAAGGCTGGTTTTGAACTGCGTAACTCCTAAAATCTTCTTTCTGGACAACTTCTGGGGCCGTCTCCAATCAGACACTGACAACATCAAAGCGGGAGCAACGGAAACCATAGTTCGAAGCCTCCACCCACTTCCACAAGAGACCATAATTTTGGGGCACCCGTGCGTGTGTGCCAATCCCGGATGTGCAATTGTATTTGTCCCCACACATCCACGACAAAAATTCCACAGCAGGCATTGCGCTCGGGTCACTGCTCGACACCGTACTACTCCAAACAGCTCACATTGAAATTCCATCTGCCCAAAACTTTTTCAGCAGGTGGTCACCCCAACAGCCGATTTTTCCCGGACAATCCATACCCTCACTCGTCATCCGAAACAAAGGGGTGAACGATAGTTCACCCCTTTGTGAGTAACGCAGCTGGCGTAGTTTTCTTGTGAACAAAAAATGGCACAATGCCTGTTGTTACAGAGCAACTCTGTAAATTCGGTAGCGACTCAACTGCAAGTGATGAATGCTCCCCGCAGCAAGCTGCGGGGTATCACACCAATAAAGTATTAATGAAGGGTGTCATTGCGAGCCGGAGACGCAGCAATCCTACCATTGGGTCACGGAGATTGACATTCACTTACTTCATGTACCACTGCCCAACAGATTACCAAAACAGAACATTTGTTCAACAAGGCAATACAACCCATAAATGCGGTAACTATATATTGTGTGTAAACAACAAGGCTACACAATATATGGGCAATTATTACCCAACAAACTTGACTTATTACCCAACAAATTGTATATTAAAACACGGATAATTACTACGTAGGAGAAAAATCGAATGCCTCGGAACCCCGATATCCCACGGGCAGACCAGCGATACCTGCACTGTCCGGCAAAAACCGGTAATACTTACGCAAAAATCGAAATCGGCTCAAAAGACTGGTTTGATTGGCTTGAGCAAGATGAAACCCGGTCTTTTGCATTTGAAGGGTTTAATGGCCGGTTTACTGCCCGCAAAGAAAGCAAAAAACGAGGCAATCAATACTGGTACGCCTACCGTTGGGTAAACGGCAAAACCACAAAGGCATATCTGGGAACCAGCGACAACCTGACTCGGCAAAAACTCAACGAAGTTGCAGTACGGTTAGCGCAGCGCCATTTAACACTGAAGGCAGCCTGATTTTACAAAACCAAATGTTTAATAATACCGTCTAATTCAGTTGTCCGGAGTAGCTGACAATGACCTGATTTTTATCTTTTCCTGGCCAACACACCGCATTTTGAAATGCAACAATGTCCATCCGGTTAATTGCCAAAAACCGAAATACCGGGACAAAGCTGCCAAAATGCGGTAAGCGGTAACGGGTGGGGAAATACGCCAACATTTCCCTTAAAGAACCTGCCAAAGTTCTTTAAAAGCAAAAGAGACTTGTGCCACCAAGTCCCCGTCGCTGCCAAATTTGCCTATTATTTTTGAGTGAGAGTGCCACCTCTCACTGTACCGGCCCCTTTAATGGGGAAGGGTGAAGTGCGCGTTTGCGTTCCACACAGGTACACCCCTATGATAGCAGGGGAGATTCATTTTGTCAAGGGACGCAGATTCTGTTTGGCGTGCGCTTTACCGCCGCAACAAACCGAGGCTGTATGCCTGACAAAAATGAAACGTTAAATCTGCAAGGAGTGTACAACACTCTATATAATGCCACCACCCGGCCGGATTTTAAGTTTGCCGTGTCACGCTATTTTGTTGACGAATGGGTGCCGGTGCTGGGGCCATCATTGGCGTGGCTGATTGTAGGGTTGCGCCAGCAATGTTTCTGGAACAAGCGTCGCAACTGGTGCATTGTTGATAAAGCCACCCTGGCCGCCGAAACCGGCCTTGACAAACGCACCATTGAACGCCTGCTCAAAAAACCGATAAGCCGCTGGTTTGTGCTCGACATCACCCACCGCTATCGCTATCGCCACCAGTTGGGCAAAAAAGTTCGAGATAAAAACCGTTACCACTTGTTGCTTGATGAGCCTCTGTCTCCACGGCATCAGATGGGTCTTGCTCAACTCCTGCAAACCGTCACCCCAACCTCCAACGACCGGCTGGGCGCTGCACTTGCCGCCGTAGAAACTTTGGTCAATATGCCCCACCTGACCGACAAAATTTCTGTAACACAATCGAATCCCAAAAATCTGACGCCCCTCTCTGTGCCGGCTTTGGTACAACAGGCCGCCGGATTTAACCTTGAAACGCACTTGCATGATGAAAGAGCCGCAAAGTTTGACCGGCTTTGCGCGCAACTCCACAATCTTATTGTGCAACCCAACAAAATTTATGTGGGCTGGCAATATTACCGGCTCAAATGGGTGCCGTTGCTGGGGCACGCACTGGCCTGGTTAATCATTTATTTGCGACGTCACTGCTATTGGGACGAATCAAGCGGAGAACTGCGCGACACATACACCGGCTACAAAAAAGAGCTGGCCGCCGCAATCGGGCAAACCACCCGCAACCTGGCAAATATAATGAACAACCCGCATCTCCCTCTCTTTTTTACCATTCTCAACCCTGCCGATGGCCGCAACAAACCCACCCGTTTTCGTATTCGGCTGGTTGATGAACCTCTGACCCCTGAAGACCAACAAAAAACTGCCGCCAGCTTGCGGCAGCAGTTACAGGGTCAAATTTACGCCAGTGACCCCGAAACCGGCCAACTCAACTTATTCCCGCTGTTTGGGCAGACATCAACCCGGCAAAATTTCGCGTACGGCAAAATATCAGAAAATATGCCCTCCAGTGACCCGAAAAATCGCCGTGTTGGTCCGGCCGCAAGTGAAATTTTGCCCCAACATGATGCGCAAAACACCGGAAAAATTGCCGCAACAACCCCTAAAGACTCATTAATACCACAAAATGAATATCAAATACAAAAGCAACAAATACCACCGGTTGCTGCTCAATCTAACGGTTTGCTAACACTGCTCAATGATTTGGGCGTACAAGAACCTACTAAAAGCCGGTTATTGGCAAATCCAAATATATCAGTAGCAAAAATTGGCGCCTGGTATCTTTACGCCGAAACCCAACCGGGCTTGTTTGACCCCCGCAGCTACGTTATCAAGCGTTTGCTGGCCGATGACCCACCGCCGGAAGAATTTTTGGCATTTGCCCGACTGACCGACGACACGTGGCAATTGTTTGAGTCTGCGGTGCAAAGTTTGCGCGCGGGCCACCCCCCGCAAGCCGAAATCCCCCCGGATTTGATAGAGGCGTTTATCAGTTGGACAAATGTTTACACAGAACTGAACCCGGACGATGTTCGGCGGTTGCTGAACCTGCCCCCGCAACTGTTTGACCTTGCCCCGGATTCAGACAAGCCACTCAATGCCGAATTAGCCGATGGTGTTCGTCTGTGGCAGGCCGCGCTGAACGAACTACAGTTGCAAATGGCCCGGCAAACATTCAACGCATGGTTGCGGCAAACAGAAGTTTATCAATATTCCAATTATCATTTTGTCATCAACGCCAAAACGAAATTTGCGCAAGACTGGCTGGAAAAGCGGTTGGCCGGCACAATTCAGCGCACGTTAGAAAAGGTGGCTGGCGCACCGGTAACGGTAGAATTCACTGTGGTGGATTAGTTTTGCACAATCAGGCCTGTTTTGTGAGACACCCCCGGCAGGGTAGGGGAGTGGCAGACAACAAAACGACAAAATTTCTTTAACCATTCAGTTCTGCAAATTCCCAAATTGATTGCCCAACTCATCTGCCCAACTGCAATACTTCCTGTTGGAAACATTCATCCCCACCTGAACGGCATTATTTCTTAAAATAAATCTTGGCGGTGCTGTTT
>RFJF01000369.1 GCA_003695455.1 Chloroflexota bacterium | reverse complement strand
CCGCCATTTTGCAAAACCAGGTTTCGCAAATAGGGGTAGGCCGGGCCGGGGTTGCCGGTTGACAGAACATTGATGACGCTGGCAGGCCGTTGCACCACCTCGGCCACTTCAAGACCTTTTTCAAAACTGTTGACCATGGGCGCACAACCCGCAGTTTGAATAATTGCCAGTTTTGGAATTTTGTCAATGAAGCCCATATCAAACAGGTCTTTAAAGCCGCGCCACACGCCAACTGGCCCCATTCCACCGCTCACGGCCTGAACGTACCAATCGGGGGCGGCCCAGCGTTTGCCCCGGCTGACCCCTACCTGCTCCGCAATTTCAAAGGCCAGCGTTTTCATTGCTTCTCTGGCGGCAATTGAGCGGATACCTTTGTCTAAAAACAGGTTGCGGTGGCGGGCAAAACGGACGGCCACCTGTTTGGTGTTATCATACGTGCTGGAAACCTTGATGACTTCGGTGCCGTACAGGGTTACTTCGCGCATTTTTTCATGCGGCACGTTGCTGTCTAAAAAAGCCCACAATTTAATGCCGGACCGTGCGCAGTAGGCCGAGTACGAAATGGCTACATTGCCGGTAGAAGCCACCACCATTTCATTAATGTTGGCCTCTTTGAGCACAGAAACAGCCAGCGAGGCTTGCCTGTCTTTGAAGGATGCCGTTGGCCCCTGGCGCTCATCTTTAAGGTAGATGTGTTTGTGGCCCAACATGCCGCCCAGATTTTGCAGGTGAATTAACGGTGTCCAGCCTTCTCCCAGCGTTACAACGTGCCGCTGGTCACGCACGGGCAGCAGTTCCCAGTAACGCCACATGCTGCAGCCGCGTCTGCTCAACCCTTTTTTCCAAATGGTGGCGGTACTTTGAAGGTCATATACGGGGTCCAGCCACGTGCCGCCGCACGCCGGGCAGGCGTCAACCAGGGCGGTAAACGGTTCTGAATGGCCGCAATCGGCGCATTGAAATGAAAATGTTTTGGTCATTACTTGTCTCCCACGGCATCATTCACAATGTAGCCTGTTGTGGCGGATGGAATCGGGCAAGGGCGTGGCTTACATCTTCAAGCAAAAGCTGCTCTGTGAAAATACCTTTCCGCAAAAATACCTCTACCTGGCCGTTAAGTCGGTCCTGTTCATCTTTGGTTAATTCCTGAGCGCTAACCACAATTATGGGGATGTTGCATGTTTGCGGGTTTTCCTTGAGTGATTCAATCATGGCAAAGCCGTCCATTTCCGGCATCTTTAAATCAACAATGATAAGATTGGGCAATTTTGATTGAACAAGCTGCAACCCTTCCTGACCGTTGTGGGCTTCAAAAATGGTGTAATTTGGTTGAGCCTCCAAAATCCGCCGAATCAGCAAAATGTCATCGGCGTGGTCATCAACCACCAGCACCCGGATTTCATCCCGTTCCATGTCATCCAGTTGTTTGAGCGCCTCGTGGAGTTCTGATTCGATGATGGGTTTGACCAGGTAGTTTGCTGCGCCCAGTGAGAAGGCGCGGTTTTTATCGCTGACCATGCTGCAAACAATGACCGGAATATGTTTGGTGAGCGAGTTGCTTTTGAGTTCGTTGAGTACGGCCCACCCATCTTTTTCCGGAATGAGAATATCAAGCAGCACGGCAAACGGCGCTACATTTTTTATTTTTTCCAACGCGTCTTTACCGCTGTTCAGCCCAATAAGCTGGTAGGGCGATTTTTCAAGGTAGCGGCGGTACAAATCTATGGCTTTGGGGTCGTCATCAATGGCAACCACCAGTTTTCTTTCTGCTTCTGATGTGGCTGTATTTATAATTGCGTCTGCCGGGAGCAGGTCGTTGTCTGCGTCTGGCGTGGTGGGAATGTAAAAGCTGAAGGTGGTTCCCTGCCCCAGCCGGCTCTGAACCCAAATTTTGCCGTGGTGCATTTCAACAAAGTGACGGCTAATGGGTAATCCCAAACCGGTGCCGCCGGCCTTGCGTGTGGTGCTGGCATCTACCTGTGTAAATTCCTCAAAAATGTGTTCCAGCTTTTCTTCCGGAATACCAATCCCCGTATCGCTTACGCTAAAGGTAACCCGTTTGTCATCGGCGGTAACGCGCACAGATACCGTGCCTTCTTCAGTAAATTTACAGGCGTTGCTAACCAGGTTGAGCACAATTTGCCGGATGCGTGTGGGGTCGGCCCAGATATTTGGCAGTTGTTCCGGAATATCCTGCTTCAGAGTCACGGGTTTGTCTTTGACCAGCGCCACCGCCGTAGACAGCACAGTTTTGATGATGGGTTCAACTTCTGTTTCCTCAAAGTTGAGTTCCATTTTACCGGCTTCAATTTTTGAAAGGTCCAGAATATTGTTAATCAGCCCCAGCAGGTGCTGGCCGCTGTTGTAAATTGAGGTCAGGTCAGCCTTTTGTAACTCTGTGAGCGGCCCATCAATGCCTTTGAGAATAACTCGTGAGAAGCCAATAATTGAATTGAGCGGGGTGCGCAGTTCGTGGCTCATGTTTGCCAAAAACTGGGTTTTGAGTTTGTCAATTTCTTTGAGCCGCTCGGCGGTTTCCTGCTCTTCGCGGAAGGCGCGGGCATTTTGAATAGCCACCGCCAACTGCGCGCCCAGCGTTTCAAGCGTAGAAACTTCCTCGTCGGTGAAGCCGCCGGCCTGCGAGCTTTGCACGTTGAGCGCACCCAGCAAATTGTTGCCAACCTGCAACGGAATGGCTAACTCTGATTGGATGGCCGCCGCCGGCGCTCCGGTGTGCCGTTGCGTAATGGATTTGTTTTGCTCCAGTGCCTGCCCCACCACGCTGTTGTCGCCTACGGCTACTGTGGTGGCCTGGCCCTGTTTGTAGCCTTTGCGGGGCGCCGCGTACCGCCCGCTGTGATCAAGCAGGAAGATTTGCACATGCTCATAATCAAAGCCGTCACGGATGAGTTCAACAATTTCATCTATCAACACCGTTTCATCCAGAATTGAGGTGGCGGCGCGGCCCACATCTGAACTGGTTTGCAGCAGGGCGGCGCGGCGGCGGGTTTCCTGAATGAGTCGCCGGTTTTGCAGTGCAATTGATAGTTGGTCGGCCATGGCCATGGCCAGGTTGATTTCACGTTCGGTAAAGTGATGTATTTCTCCTACCGAATCGGCGCCCATTGCCCCAATCACGGTATCATTGATAATAATGGGCACCAACAGCAGCGAGGTGACTTCTGGGGCCAGATTGAGTTCGCGCACGCGTTCAACCAGCGGGTCGGTGCGCATATCGGAAATGGCAACGGGTAGTTTGGTGTTTATTAATTTTTGGTATGACTCATTGCCGGCAATGGGAAATTCAGCATCCGGGTTGTCAACCGGCTGGTTGTTTCTAACCAGTGCGTGTAACCGGCCGCTTTGCATATTTTCATTAAAGAGTAGCACGCCGCCCTGTGGCAGACCCAGCGTTTCAAGCATTTTGCCCAACACGGTGTTGAACATATCCTGGTTGGTTTCTGCCGTAACCAGCGCGCGGCCCACCTGGTACAGGGCTTCCGCTTCTTCACGGGCAACCTGCGATTGCTGGTACAGGCGGGCCGCCTCAATAGCCTCGGCGGCCTGGGCCGAAACGGCGTCAACAATGGTCAGCAGGTCTTCGTTCCACTGTTCGGCATTGGCCGTTTGCGGAATCTCAAAATCTACCGTGCCAATAACCGATTGGCCGTACAGGGTGAGCGGCGCTGTCAGTTTGGAGGGTGCAGATTCTGACGGCGTTGTTTGTGGCTGGGCGTCTATCACGGCCCGGCGGGTTGTAATTGCCGGTGATGGCGGGGCGTGGCTGTCTGCATCTGCGGCAGTGATTTTTTCTGGTTTGCCGTTGTCTGCCAACTTGAACCCCAGCATTTGGCCCTGTTCAGACAGAAATTCGTCCCACTTTTCATCCATGTAATGTTCATGCAGTTTGCGAACTTCTTCAAGCGATTCTTTGGATTCGCGGTAGGCGCGGGCGGCCTCAATAGCGTTGGCAAGCTGGTTGGCCATTGATTGCAGTACGGTGATGTCGCTGTTGCTGAACGCGCCGCGCTGGGTGCTTTGCACATCAAGCGCGCCAATAACGCGCCCCTGGGCAATGAGCGGCAGCGCCATTTCTGAGCGTGTTTTGGGCAGCAGCGGGTTGTTAAAGTGGGTGGCATCTTTGCCTACATCGAGCGCAATTTTGGGTTTGCCGCTGCCGGTGGCGGTGCCCACAATACTTTTGCCGCCTACTTCCAGTTTGTGGCCCATTTCTAACATTTTCTGCCCAATCTGGCCGGTAGAGGCCCTGACCACAGCGTAGCGCTGGTAATCGTCAAGCAGGAAAATTGAGGCGTGGTAAAAACTGAACCGGGCTTTGATTAGCTCAACAGACTCAGACAGCAGCGTGTCAAGGTCAAGCGAGGCCGTGGCAGCCTGTGAAATATCGGCGGCGGTTTGCAACTGCCAGGCGCGGTGCCGGGCCTCGTCAAACAGGCGGCGGTTATCAAGCCCCCCGGACAGGTCGCGGGCAATGTCTTCGTACAGGCGCACGGTGTCGGCGGAGAATCGAGTGTCTGTTTCGTGTCCAACCAACACAAAGCCGTCAACTTCTTTGTTAATCCAGATGGGTACGGCCACCATAACCCTTATCTGCATCATTGTGAGTAGTTGGCGCAGCATAGGGGTAAAGCGCGGGTCTTCCGGGGCGTTGTTTGAAATGACGGTGTCGCCGGTTTTGAGCAGCGGTACCAGCCCCAATTCATCGGTGGACAGCCGCGAGCCAACCGGAAGCGTAGACCATTTGCGCCGGGGGTTATCCCACACGGCCATCAGTTCCAGGTCAATACCGCCTTCCAGTTGGTCGTACATAAAAATGGCAGCGCCCCGGTCCGGCTGCGTAGCCGCAATGGCGTTGATTCCCAGTTTGTAAATTGCTTCGGCGGTGTCTACGGTTAACAGTTGGCGGCCCAAATCAGATAAAATCTGCGAATTAAACAGGTTTTGCCGGGTTTCTTCTACCAGTTGCAGGTTTCTGATAACCACCGCTGCCTGCCCGGCCAGGGTAGAAATCTGGCTGATTACATTCATTTTGAATTCGTGCTGCCGGCTCTGGCTGCCCAGCAGCAGTACGCCCAGCCAATCGCGGCCGGCTACCAACGGGATGGCCAACATAGATTGCACACCGTGCATCAATTCATCAATGTTGGCCTGCGTGGCCGCCGACAATGTGTCGGTGTAAATTTCTGTGGTGGTATCCGGGTACAGGTTGGGTAAAAATTCAAACTGCTCCGGGGTCAGGATAATGTTGACGCTGTTGTGCTGCTGCGGCATTCTGTGCCAGCAGGATGCCACAGAAAGCCGTTGCGGTTTCTGGTTG
>RFJF01000368.1 GCA_003695455.1 Chloroflexota bacterium | reverse complement strand
GGGGATGGTTGCCGGTGATGGCCTGCTGAATGTTGAGCGAGTTGCCCATACTTTTGCCCATTTTTGCGCCGTCAATTGTTACCATGTTGTTCAGCAGCCAGTAGCGGGCAAAATCGCCGCCGTAGGCGGCTTCGCTCTGGGCAATTTCGCTTTCGTTGTGCGGAAAGATGTTTTCCAGCCCGCCGCCGTGAATATCAAATGGCAGCCCCAGATATTTGCGGGCCATCACGGTACATTCGGCGTGCCAGCCGGGAAAACCCACGCCCCACGGGCTGTTCCACTGCATCAGGTGGTTGGGGTCGGCGGCGCGCCACACGGCAAAGTCACGCGGGTCGCGTTTGTCGCCGGCTACTTCCAGCCGTGCGCCTTCTTCCAGGTCTTCAATTTTGCGGCGAGAGAGTTTGCCGTAGCCGGGCCATTTTGCCACAGAAAAATAAACGTTGCCGTTGCTTTGGTAGGCAAAACCTTTTTCAATCAGCGTTTGGGCCAGTTCAATCTGCTCCAGCACGTGCCCGCTGGCTCGCGGCGAAATATCGGGCCGGCGCACGTTGAGCAAGTCCATGTCCCTAAAATAGTTGCGGGTGTAGGTTTCTACAATTTCCATCGGTTCAACCCGCTCAACCCGGGCCTGCCGGCCAATTTTGTCTTCGCCCACGTCGCCATCGCCCACCAAATGGCCCACGTCGGTGATGTTTTGCACGTAGCGTACTTTGTAGCCCAGTACTTCCAGAAATCGGTGTACTACATCAAAGGTGATGTATGCTTTGGCGTGGCCAATGTGGGCATCGCCGTAAACGGTGGGGCCGCACACGTACATTCCCACAAATCCGGGAGTGACCGGCACAAATTCTTCTTCTTTTCGGGTTAAATAGTTGTAAACACGTAGTGTCATAAATTACCTGTCCAGTTTGGCAAAAATCATTCTGCCGGCGTTGGTTTGCAAAACCTTGGTAACGGTGATGTTCACCGTTTCATTCTGATGATATTTTCCGTTTTCAACCACAATCATGGTGCCGTCGTTCAGATACGCCACACCCTGATCGCGCTCTTTGCCTTCCTGAATAATTTTAACGCTGATTGTTTCGCCGGGCAAAATCACGGTTTTAATGGCGTTAGCCAGTTCATTGATGTTTAAAACGGCTACGCCCTGTAATTTTGCTACGTTATTCAGGTTGAAATCATTGGTGACAATGGGCAAATCCAGTTGTTTGCCCAATAGCACCAGTTTGTCGTCGGCGCTTTTGACACCCTCAACATCCAAATCGGTAATCTGAACCGGAACCGGCGCATCTTCCTGCAACTGGCGTAACACTTCTAACCCGCGCCGGCCGCGGTTACGGCGTAGCGTGTCCGGCGAATCGGCAATGTACTGAAGTTCATTCAGCACAAAGCGGGGCACCAGCATGGGGTTTCTGATGAAACCTGTCTGGCAAATGTCGGCAATCCGGCCGTCAATAATAACGCTGGTATCCAGCAACAGGCCGTTTTCGTTTGATTTGTGGCCGCCAAATGCTTCAAACGGAAGGCCGCCAACCAGTTTTGGCCCCAGCACGTTAACAATGTCCCGCTGGCGCATGACCATGACGGCAGTGCCCACGTAGCCAAACAGAATGCTCACAGCCACCGGCAGCACGGCTCCATACGGAAACGGTAAATTTGCCAGCGGCGGATACAGCAGAGCGGCTACTCCCAGCCCAATAGCCAGCCCAATGACCCCCGATAACATTTTTGACGCCGGAATTTCTTTGAGTTTTACCTGCAACCAGCGGAATGGGTACACCGTGATATACGGCGCCACAAGCAATCCGATGGCGGCACCGGCCAACGTGACGGCAATAATAATCCGCGCCGAATGTTCAGACTCTTGCACATACGGCAAAAACCGGGATTGCGCACCGATCACGGCAAATATGACCATGCCCAGCAATCGAAAAACAAATTCCACACTCATCGAATAATGGCTTTCCTGAGACAAAGCTCGGCCAAATAAAAAAGCGACAGCACACTCAGCGCGGTCGCCCGTTCCCCTTTGGTGAAACGCGCAGGTTATGTCAGGTAAAAACCTGCACGGGTTGTATGTATTCAATTTATGTTCCAATAAAATCAGGGCGAATGTTCACCGGTACGCACACCACCGCCACTCTTGCAAATTGTTGGAACACGCGTTTATCAGTCGTACAAAATAATCTCTTGCTTAATGAATCTTTACCAGGATTTTCCTGCAAGTCAGGCAATGATAATTTTTGTTGAATTATCAGATTAAAAATAAGTACGACCAACAAAAAATAAAACCAGGGGATAAGGCCAACCGCTCTGAAAATGATAGGGTATCGT
>RFJF01000367.1 GCA_003695455.1 Chloroflexota bacterium | reverse complement strand
CGGCATGGCCGGCGGGGTGGGCGCGGCGACCACGTATCCATTCACTGCCTGCCGGAAATCGGCCAGCAGGGCCGGCACATCCGGGTAGCGGTCGGCGATGCGTTTGGCCGTGGCCCGGTTCAGCACATCATCCAGCGCCGGCGGCAAACCGGGCCGGGCGGTTGCCAGAGGCGGCAGGGAATCGGCCAGATGTTGTTGAATGTAGGCAATGGGCGACGGCCCGGAAAAGGGTTTGCCGCCGGTCAGCAGTTCAAACAGCATAATTCCCAGACAGTAAATGTCGGATTGGGGCTTGACCGGCTCGGCCTGAATCTGTTCGGGCGAAAAGTAGGCCGGCGAGCCGACAACCGCGCCGCCGCGCGACAGTTCGGCCAGTTCCAAATCTTTGGCAATGCCAAAATCGGCCAGGTAGGCGTTGTCGTCGGCGTCCAGCAGAATGTTGGCCGGTTTGATGTCGCGGTGAATCACGCCGGCCCGGTGGGCGCTGTGCAGGGCCGCCCCCAACTGGTCAAGCAGGGCCAGCAGGATTTCCGGCGGAATTGGCCCGTCTGCCGCCAGCCGGTCTTCCAGGCTGCCGTGGCTCAGCAGGCGCATCACCAGATAAGCCGCGCCCGGCTCGCGCCAGAAATCGTACAGGGGCACAATGTGGGGATGTTCCAGCCGGGCCACCAGTTGGGCTTCGGCCTCAAAATTGCGGATAAAGTCGGGGTGGTCGGCGTACTGGGGCAGGATGAGCTTGACCGCCACCTCGCGCTCGACGGTGGTTTGCACGGCGCGGTAGACGGCCCCAAACCCGCCGGCGCCGAGGCGCTCGCCCAGTTGGTAGCCGCGCACGGCCCGTCCGCTCAAATCGCGGCGGCCCACTTCTTCCGGAGCCGGCGGCGGGTCGGGCAGGGGCGAAACCTCTTTTTCGGCGCGGGCCAGCCGCACAAACGCCAGTTGTTCCGCCTCGGGAATGCTCAACGCCAGCGCCAGCCGTTCGGCAATCTGCACCGAGGGGCGCAGGGCGCCGGCTTCAATTTTACGGATGGTGATGGTGGCGCAGCCCACGCGCCGGGCCAGTTCGGCCTGGGTCAGCCCCAGCGCCTGCCGCCGTTCCTTGACAATCTGACCAAATGTGAGTGGTTGGTTCATCAGTTACCCCCCGGTTGCTGATGTTGATTATTATATTACGCTGTCTGCTGCTGCTCCTGCGCCGTTGCGGCGGGTACTTTGCTCTGCAATTTTTCTCCGGCAGCAACCAGATTTTGCCCCAGCCGGCAGACAATCCGCCCCAAACCGGCACGCAGCGGATGCGGCCCGTCGGACACCTGTTTTGCCAGCCGAATCTGGTTCAGATCAGCCTCTCTTTCCAACGCTTTTTCGCGGGCAAAAAACTCAACATTATTCGGAAACATCGTAACCCCCTCATAAACTTGTTTAACAATTTGATGGTTCCGGCCGGAGACAAACCCAGTATATCGCTTGTTTTCGTTATTTTCAAGGGGTTTGAGGCCGTTGTATCAGTTTTGTATCAGTTACATTTGTCAGCCGCCTTACGGTGAAAGGCCAAAAAAACCGGGTATTTTTTGGACGGCCCAACTTTTTTGACCAAACACGGCACTTCAGCCATACTATGATTCTCTGATTGCCGGTGTCTGATTTTGAACGGAACAAGCAACTGTGACCGCAAGCAACCAACCCAACGGGCAAGCCGCGTTTCCGTGGAAACTGTGGCTCTACACCAACTTTGATTGCAACCTGCGCTGCCGCTACTGCGTGGCCGAATCCTCGCCGGAAGCACCGCGCCGTGCCCTGCCGGAAGACACCATTCGCCGGCTGGTAGACGAGGCGGCGGCGCTGGGCTTTGAGCGCATCTTCTTCACCGGCGGCGAACCGTTTCTCCTGCCCAACATTTACCCGCTGCTGGCCTACGCCTCGGCGCGCCTGCCCACCACCGTACTCACCAACGCCGTTCTCCTGCGCGGCAAACGGCTGGACCAACTGGCTGCCGTGAACAATCCCAACCTGACTGTGCAGGTCAGTCTGGATGGCGCGCGGCCCGAACAGCACGACCCCTGGCGCGGCGAAGGCACGTGGGCCGCCACGGTGCAGGCCATTGAACGGCTGCAAGCGCGCGGTTTTCACCTGCGGCTGAGCAGTACCGAAACCCCGGCCAACCGCGACTACCTGCCGGCACTGCACGATTTCCGCCGCAAGCTGGGCCTGCCCGCCGCCGACCACGTGGTTCGCCCGCTGGCCCGGCGCGGATTTGCCCCAACCGGGCAGGAGGTCAGCGTAGAAACGCTGGTGCCGGAGGTAACGGTCAGCGTGGATGGCGTGTTCT
>RFJF01000366.1 GCA_003695455.1 Chloroflexota bacterium | reverse complement strand
GGTTGGCACAGCGCCACAGCACGTGGCCCCCAACATTGAAGATTTGAAACGCGCATTGAACAATGAGCAATGAATAATTACGAATGACCCGTGACAAATGACAATTGACAATTGACAAGCAACAAACAAAGGAAAAAACAATGATTGATTTAACCCTGAACCAGGCGGCGCTGGAACGCGCCGTCCAGCGCGCCCGCGAGCGCAACATCATCATCCCCACCTTCCGCCAGCAAATGGACCCGTCGCTGATTCCGGCGGCCATTGTTGAGCGGCTGAAAAACGTGGGTCTGTGGGACATCAACCCGCTCAACCTGTTCCGCATTACCTGGCACAACCAGCCGGTAGCCAAAGGCGGCGGCTTTGGCCCGGTCAACTACATTGAATTCCCCAGCGAATTGACCGGCGTGCCGGCCAAAATTGTGGCTCCGGTTGGCAAATGGTTCCCCACCGGCGCGCACAAAGTGGGCGCAGCCTTTGGCTGTCTGGCGCCCCGGCTGGTCACCGGTCAATTTGACCCCACCAGCCAGAAAGCCGCCTGGCCCAGCACCGGCAACTACTGCCGCGGCGGCGCGTATGACAGCGCCCTGCTGGCTTGCCACTCGATTGCCATTTTGCCGGAAGGGATGAGCCGCGAACGCTTTGACTGGCTCAAAACCGTGGCCGATGAAGTCATCGCCACGCCCGGCAGCGAGAGCAACGTGAAAGAGATTTTTGACAAATGCAACGAGCTGCGCCAATCCGGCGAGGATATTGTCATTTTTAACCAGTTCGATGAGTTTGGCAACCACCTGTGGCACTACCACGTTACCGCCAACGCCATGCTCGAAGTGCTGGAACATGTGCTGGGACCGCGCGGCAACTTTGCCGGATACGTCTCCGCCACCGGTTCCGCCGGAACCATTGCCGCCGGCGACCGGCTGAAAGAGGTCTTTCCCTACAGCAAACTGGCCGCCAGCGAAGCCCTGCAATGCCCCACCCTGCTCAACAACGGCTTTGGCGAGCATCGCATCGAAGGCATCGGCGACAAACACATCCCCTGGATTCACAACGTCAAAAATACAGACATGGCCATTGCCATTGACGACGAAGCGCCGGTCAGCCTGATTCGGCTGTTCAACGAACCCGCCGGCAAAAAATATTTGGTGGAACAGGGCGTGTCGGAATCACTGGTCAGCCAGCTCGATTTGCTGGGCATCTCCGGCGCCAGCAACCTGCTGTCGGCCATCAAAATGGCAAAATATTACGAGATGGATGAAAACGATGTGGTGCTGACCGTGCTGACCGACTCGATGGAGATGTACGGCAGCCGGCTGGAAGAGTTGAACGCGGAACGTGGCGAGTTCACCGCCACCGATGCGGCCGTTACTTACCAACGCTACCTGCAAGGCACAACCACTGACCACATGCAGGAACTGAACTACTACGACCGCAAGCGGGTACACAATCTCAAGTACTACACCTGGGTTGAGCAGCAGGGCAAAACCTACGATGAAATTCAGGCGCAGTGGTACGATGATGATTATTGGAGCAGCGCCCGCGCCAAAATTGATGAAATTGACGCGCTGATTGACGAATTCAACGGCCGTACCGGTTTGCTAAAAAATCTGTAGCAGCGCCCGCCGGCCCCAAAATCAGCCCACAGATTGACACAGTTCCGTGTCGGTGTAAAATCCGGGAAACTGCTGACAGTCTGTGGGCTATTTTTTGGGAGGCGTGATGGCCGAAATTCAATTCCACCCCGATTTAATTGAAGAACTCCACGCCGCGCAGCACGTGGTGGTGCTGACCGGCGCCGGCACCTCCGCGGAAAGCGGCGTGCCCACCTTCCGCGAGGCGCAAACCGGCCTGTGGGCCAAATACAACCCGGAAGAACTCGCCACGCCGCAGGCCTTCCGGCGCAATCCCAAACTGGTGTGGGATTGGTACACCTGGCGGCGCGAACTGGTGGCGCAGGCCCAACCCAACCCCGGCCACTACGCCCTGGCCGAGCTGGAAACGCTGGTTCCCAACCTGACCCTGATTACCCAAAATGTAGACAGCCTGCACCAGCGGGCCGGCAGTCACAACGTGATTGAACTGCACGGCAACATCAGCCGGATTGTCTGCTCAAAAGAGCGCCGGGTGGTGGATACGTGGCCGGACACCGGTGACGTGCCGCGCTGCCCCCATTGCAACGCCCCCCTGCGCCCGGATGTAGTCTGGTTCGGCGAGAATTTGCCGCAGGAGGCCATTTACCTGGCCTACAAAGTGTCCGGCGACTGCGACCTGTTTTTGTGCGTCGGTACCTCGGCGCTGGTACACCCCGCCGCGTCACTGCCGGTGGCGGCCATCCAAAATGATATTATGACCGTCGAGGTCAACCCCAACACCACCCCGCTCACGCCCCACGCCGATTTTCACCTGCAAGGGCCATCCGGGCAGGTTCTGCCGGCGCTGGTAGAGGCGCTCAAACAGTTCCGCAACCGGCACAGCGGCTGAACCCGCTTGATTAATACAGAAATCAGGCAATTAAGTAAAAACAAATCACGAACATCACGAATGGACGAATTGAACGAATGATATTTTAAAAATTCGTAAATTCGTGCCATTCGTGATTGATATATTGATTCTGAACTGCCTGAACCCTGCTAATAATAGAAACGCTGTAACCTGGCCCGGTCGGCTTCGTATTCGGCGCGGGCCTGCTGCGTTTCGGGGTCGCCGGAGACTTCGGCGGGGGCCACGTCCCACCACACCTCGGAGCCGGGGCCGTAGCGATGCCGTTCGGTCTGGATGACAATGGCGCAGGAACGGGTCTC
>RFJF01000365.1 GCA_003695455.1 Chloroflexota bacterium | reverse complement strand
CCAGTTCCTGCTCAATCCGCTGAATGTCGGCCTCAATGATTTTGGCCTCGCTCTCTTTCTGGTTGGCCCGTTTTTTGGCCCGTTCGGCGTACTGGTCGTACAGTTCCAACCCCAGAATATCGCTGAGGATTTTTTTTCGCTCGGCGGGGCGTTTGGTGGTAAATTCATCGGCCCGCCCCTGCAACAAAAACGCCGAGTTGATGAAGGTGTCGTAATCCAGTTGCAGCAACTGGTTGATTTTCTTTTCGGTGGCCCGCAGGCTGTTTTCGGTGAGGGTGCGCCAGCCGCCGGCATCCTCTACCTGAAAACTGAGGTTGCTGCGGCCGCGCTTGCTGGCATCGCGCTTGCGCACAATGCGGTACACGTTTTCAGCCAGTTGAAAGGTGAACTCCACCTCCATTTCGGTCTGCCCCAGCCGGATGAGTTCGTCATCACGGCGGGCGCGGGCTTTGCCCCACACGGCCCAGGTAATCGCATCCAGCAGCGTGCTTTTGCCGGCGCCGTTTTCGCCGGTCAGCGCCGCCAGGTGAATTCCGTGAAAGGGAAGGTCGGCTTGCCGGTAGGTCATAAAATTACGGAGTTTCAATTCAATGGGAATCACAGGCATTGCCTCGCTGATTGCAACAGATTTTTTGGCGTGGTTCACATATCCCGGAGAACAACTTTACAAATTGACCCATCTTGTTGGCCCCGTCCGTGGGACGTGTTGCGTGTTCCGTCTACTCTGACACGCAATACGCAACACGCGGGCCGCAGCAAACGGTACGGAATTTGTAAAGATGCCACAGGGTGCAAACGAATCACACCGATTTTTTAAACACCTTTCAATTATATCGTTTCAAAAAAAGCGCACAAACAATCTACCCGCCAAAAAAAATAATTCTGTTGACATAAATAAATAGCGTATGGTATACTTGACCATAATCTCCATTATTGGGTAAAAAGGAGTGTTGCTATGGCGGTTGACTTTGATTTTGATACAAGTTACAACGACGACGAAGACAACAACGACCCGCTCGACGAGGAATTTCCGGAAGAGGAGCCTCTTGAAGAATCGGGCGATGAAGATTTTGAAGATTACAGCGAAGATGACAGTGAGCCCAAAAAGAGCAATCCGCTGCGCCTGATTTTGCTGGTACTGCTGATTTTGGTGCTGCTCTGCGCGGCATGCTACCTGCTTTCAAGATTTGTGCCCATTCCGGGCTTTGGCGGGGCACCGCCGGCGCCGCCGCAACCCGCGCCCGCTCAGGATACCCCCACCCCCGCTGCCGCCGACCAGGATTCATCAACCACGGGCGGAGCAGTATCCGGCGAATCAACCACCGGCGACTCCGGTGCGGGCGCGGCTGAACAGCCGGGCGAAGAAGCGGCCCCGGCCGAGGGTTCGGGCGGAGAATCGCAGGAAGGTGCTGCCCCGTCCGAAGGCGAAAGCACAGACAGCGCCGCCGGCAGTGAATCTGCGGACAGCGGCGCATCCGGCGAAGGCGGTGCGGTAGATGAATCTGCCGGGAGCGGCGAAGCCGGTACAGATGGCGCTGCCGCCCAGCCAACAGACGAGGGCATCATCATCAGCACGCCGGTTCCCGGCCCCACCGCCACCCCGGGCGGTGAAAGCGCCGGTACAGGCGCAGAAGCCGCGCAAAATTGCGACAACAACGTGCCACCCACCGCCGGCACAGATGGCCCCTACGAAGCAATGATGGGCAAGGGCCAGGCCATTGTTAATTTTGACGGCGCAGAATCAAATGATGTTGACGGCACCATTGAAAAGTTTGATTGGGACTTTGGTGACGGCAACACCGGCAGCGGTTTAACGGTGCAGCACGGTTACACCATGACCGGCACCTTCAAAGTAACCCTGACCGTTACCGACAACTGCGGCGCAACCGCCAGCGACACCACCGACGCAGTCATCAGCGCTGCCACGCCGCCCAGCGGCACGGTAACGGCCACCCCGCCCCCGGTCAGCGGCACGCCCGCTCCGCCGGACAACGGCGCCGTTGCCCCGGCTCTGCCGCCGGTTGACCCGGCGCTGGGTACGGCAGGTTTCTGCTACAAAGTGCAGCCGGGCAACACGCTTTCCGGCATTGCCGGCAACTTTGGCGTATCGGTGCGGGACCTGGCTTTTGTAAACGGAGTCAGCCCGGACTACTACGTCATCGCCGGGCAGGGGTTGTTCATCCCGGTGCAGCAAATTAACCCGCGCGGCCCCAATGTTTACCCGGCCCAGCAGGGCGAAACGTTGCAAAGCATTGCCAACCAGTGCGGTGTGCCGGTGCAGGAACTGGCTCATATGAACGGCATTGCGCCCAATACGCCGCTGGGCTCAGGCCAGCTTGTCAGAATTCCGCCGCCCTGGAGCTACTAGCATTTAATTGAACTGCAAACCACGCCCCGATTTGTTTTCGGGGCGTTTGCATTTGCCCATTCAATAGAATTTTTTGGGAATCTGAAAAATGGACAGACGACGGATTATTTTTATTGCGCTGTTGGTCATACTGGTGCTGTG
>RFJF01000364.1 GCA_003695455.1 Chloroflexota bacterium | reverse complement strand
GCCGTTCTGCCGGGGCATGACGTTATCGAGGAAGACCGGCAAAATGTTGTGGCTGTTGCCGCTCAAAAATGTGAGATTGCCACAAAAATCAGGCGCGGCGCGTTTCATTTCGGCGCGCACAAATTCGGGGCCGGGATTTTCCACATCGCCGTAATTTTCAACCCACATATCCACGGAGTAAACGTTGACGTTGGGCGCGGCGGCCAACACCTGCGCCAGAGACCAACCCCGGCGCGTGCCGATTTCCAGGTAACTGCGCGGCTGGATAACGTGCGCCAAACAGCGCAGCGCGGTACGGATTTCCCAGCGCCGGTCGCCGGTTTGCGCGCCTTCCTGCAACCAGGCCAGCAAGGCCGGTTTGTTTACTTCATCCGATGACATTCTTTCCAGTGTGGCAACGGCGTCTCTGGTAAATCGGGGGTTGCCCAGGCTTGATACAATCTGCTGGTATCGATCCGCCGCAAATTGTTGCAAATCCATTGATTTACCTCATCTCCAAAATTTGGTTGGGGATTTCCATCTGAAATACAGGTTGGAATTGACCCAGTTCTGCCTGGGCCAGCAATTCTTCAATGGGTTGTTTGGGCCGAATGCCGATTTTTCGGGCCGGCACGCCAAACACAATTGTCCAGGGCGGCACGTTTTTGGTAACGACCGCACCGGCGCTAACCACGGCGCCTTCGCCAATCACAATATCGGGCAGAATTACGGCGTTGGCCCCCACAAAACTGTGCGGCTCCATTACAATGTGGCCGGCCCGTGGATTTCTCAAATGAGGCGGAGCCGCCGCCGTCATGACCGAGTCAATTTGTTCGGTGCCGGTAATAAGTCGCACCCCCTGGGTAATTCCCACGTAGTCGCCAATTTCTGCGCTGCCGCCGCCGTAAATGCTTGAAAACGTACAAATGTGAACACACTTGCCAATGTTAAGTCCTTTGCCGCCTTCAAGTCTGGAATAATCGTCAATCCGCGCGCCATCGGCCAACGAAATCATTTCCGGTTTTAATACCAGAGCATGTTCAAAAACCTGCACTTTTTGACCCACCGATTTGAACCGCTGCATAAATTCTGCCGATTTATACATTAATTTCCCCTTTCATTGAATTGCCAAAAACAAATTGCCAAAAAACACGCCTGACAAACAGGCCCAATACGGTGCAATATACACCCCCCATTCTATCATCCGCACCGGGCAAATTCAGTAAAATCCGCCTAAACGGGCCGTAAACGCTGCGTAAAACAAAAAACGCGCGCTGGGTTTCAGCGCGCGCCGGTTGTTTGTAAACGTAATTTCTGGTCAACCCTGTGCCTCTCTGAGGGCCAGCGTGAGCGAAACCACGCCAAATTCTGTTTCCAGCGGCACAATCAGCCGGTCAATATCAAAGGTTGAAATCCGCGACCCTTTGCCCACAATCATGGTTGGCACAGAAATATCTGCCTTGTAGCCGGCCTGGGCCAGTTTGGTGGCGGCCTGGCCGGTAATCACGTTGCCCAGTTCACCGACGCCGCTTTGGGCCAACTCGTTGAATTCGGTAATTTCCTCACCCAGCATGTGCGAGACTATGGCTTTTGCCGTGTCAAAACTCAAACTGATAATTGCCACCCCCCAAATATCGCCAACCAGGCTAATGAGCACGGTAATATCATCGCTGATGTAGGTATCACGTTGCAAGCTGAGTTTGCCGCGCTGGGCTTTTACCCCCAGTTCCTGATTTAGCACTTCGCCTGCGGCTACAATGAACGGATTTAATAGTTCAACTCTCATTTAGTCTTCACCTGCCGAATATTGTTGGCCCTTGAAAAATTGGCGGATGGCTTTGGAAACAGAGTTGTTTTCACGTTATGCCTCTCGCAATGCCAGATGAATTTGAATGGTGCCTAATTCGGTTTCCAGCGGAATTTGCAACCGTTCAAAATCAAGCGTGGAAATAAGGGTTCCCTTGCCCAGCACCATAGTTGGCGGCGAAATTTTTGCCTCGAATCCGGCTTCGGCCAGCCGGTTGCCGGCCTGTCCGGTGATTACATTGCCAAGTTCTCCAATGCCACTTTGGGCCAGCGCGTCAAATTCATCAAAGGGTTGGTCCAAAATCCGTGATACCAGGGCAATACCCGTATCTTCGCTCAGGCCGTAAAGCGCCACCCCGTTCACCTGCCCTACCATGCTGATCAGCACCGTAATGTCATCGGCGGTAGCCGCCGAGCGACGCAATGCGAGCTGGCCGCGTTTGGCCGAGACTCCGGCTTCAGATTCCAGCACCATAAACGCGGCTTCAACAAAGGGGTTGAGAAATTGTACATTCATTTGCAATCACCATTACCAAATATGTCAGATTTTACCGTTACGGCGGTAAAAAGAAATGCCAGCCGGCCTAAAACCAAGGGTTGTTGCTTTTGGCACTATCTCTGTGCCGCCAACAAACAAAACACCTCCGGGGCGAAGCGCCCTGTAAAAATCCTGATAAAGTTTGTCTTTTACCGGCGCGGTAAAATATATCACCACATTGCGGCAAATAATCAAATCAAAGTTGGTTTCAAACCGGTCTGCCAGCAGGTTTTGCTGCCTGAAGGTGATTCGCCGTTTTAAATCATTGCTAACCCAATGTTTGCCGTCTCTGGTTAAAAAATATTGTTGCCGGAATGCGGGAGCCACGTGGGCAACGTCGTCATCTGTGTACGGGCCGCCGGCCTGGGCAATATCCAGCGCCGAACGGTCAAGGTCGGTGGCTAAAATATAGTGACGGCGAAAGTCGCCCGTCAGTTCGGCCAGCAGCATGGCAATGGAATAGGGTTCTTGCCCTCTGGAACAGCCGGCGCTCCAAACCCGAAGCCTGGGGTGTCCATCCAACAATTCCGGCAACACTTTTTCTTTAAGCGTCTTGTATTTTTCTGTGTCCCTAAAAAATGAAGAAACGTTGATGGTCAGATAATCTTTGAGTTTTCTGAGTTCGGCGGAATCAGTGCGGATGGCTCTAAAATAATTTTGCCATGAATCATGTTTGGAGCGAAGCAAAAAGGTGTTCAACCGGCGCTGCATTTGCGCATCTTTGTAAAAATTCAGGTCAATGCCGGTCAGGGTCAATACTTCGCGTTTGATAAGGTTATATTCTTCAACTTGCATGTTGCACCATCTGCACAATGGTTTCAGCTACATCCGGCAGCGGCACAATTTTATCGGCCAGGTCTGCTTCAACCACGCTGCGCGGCATGCCGTAAACCACTGTGGTTGATTTGTGTTCGGCAATTACCCGGCCGCCGGCCCGTTTGATGCAGCCAGCGCCGGCAGCCCCATCAGACCCCATGCCGGTTAGCACCACCCCAATTACAGCCGAGTTGTACAATTCAGCCGCCGATTCCATAGCCACATCTACGGCGGGGCGCACGTGGTTGCGGCGCGGGCCGTGGTCAAGGGCTATTTTTTTGCCCGGCTGGAATTTGAGGTGAAAGTCGCCGGGGGCCAGCAGCACCATCCCCAACGCCAGGCGGTCGCCCTCGGAGGCTTCCTGTACTGTTAGCCCGGACATATCGTTGAGGCGCTGGGCCAGCGACCGCGTGAATCCGGGCGGCATATGCTGCACCACGGCTACCGCGGCAGATAAATCAGCCGGCAAAGCGGATAACACTCGTTGCAATGCGCGCGGCCCGCCGGTTGAGGCGCCGATTACAACCACGGGGTCGCCTTCTTTGAAAGGGCGCAGACCCGGTTTTTTCGCTTTTTGTGGCGTAGGCTCACCGGCAGGCAAAGAGGATTCGATCAACGTTTGGCCCGGTTCTTTAGATTGCCTTAAATGGCCGTTGGTTTTGGTTTTACCACACATTGAGCCGGCTGCGGCTTTAATTTTGCCCGTTAATTCCGTAACAACCAGCCGCATATCGGTGCTGGTTGTGGGTTTTGCCACAAAATCAACTGCGCCTTTCATGAGTGCCTGAATGGTAGTGTTGGCTCCACGCTGCGTCAGTGAGCTGAGCATCACCACCGGTGTTGGGCAATCGTGCATAATATGCTCAAGGGTGGTCAGGCCATCCATGCGAGGCATTTCAACATCGAGCGTAACAACATCCGGGGTGAGCACCGGTATTTTGTTGAGTGCATCCAGGCCATCCTGGGCGCTGCCCACCACCAGAATATTTGGGTCAGTTGCAAGGTGCTTGGCAATGGTGTACCGCATAAACGGCGAATCATCTACCACCAAGACTCTGACGGGATTGGCCATAGGATTACCCCAAAACTTTTTGCAATGCAATCATTACCCGGTCAGGGTCAAACGGTTTAACTACATAATCTTTAGCGCCACTTTTGATGGCCTGAATCACCATCGATTCTTGCCCCAGCGCGGTCAGCATAATGACCCGCGCGCCGGGGTCAAAACTGCGGATTTCGGCCAGCGCCTCCAGTCCATCTTTTTCCGGCATGGTAATGTCCATCAATACCGCGTCGGGTCTGGCGGCGCGGTATGTTTTGACTGCCTGTTCTCCGTTTTCCGCTTCGGACACATCGTAACCATGGCCGGTAAGCAGTTTGGTCAGCCGAACCCGCATGAATTGTGCATCGTCCACAACCATAATTTTGCTCATGTAAGCCTCCTGTCAAACTTTGCTGAATGATAATTCTGGACTTAAGGTAACTTCACCCTGTCCAAGTGTTTTGACGGTAATCTTTCCGCTGCCAACAAACAGTTTTACCGTGCGTCCGGAGTTGCCGCCGGTTGATTGCGCCAGGATTCTAAATCCGGTGGCGCGCAATATTTCCTCGGCGGTGCTGATGTTCCGTGCGCCAATATTCAGCGAGTTACTGAAGCCCGGCGCCGATAACATTTGAGCGCCGCCCGCCAGATACACGTTCAAACGCTGGCGTTGGGCGCCTGCTTTAAGAATTGAATCCACCAGCAACGGCACGCCCTGGTCCACAAATTTGGCGGTCTGCTTTTCAAATCCGTTGTTTTTGGCAGATTTGGGCAGCAGAGAGTGAATCATTCCGGCTACTTTGGCGGTTGGATCGTACATGCAAACCGCCACGCACGAACCCAGCCCGTAGGCTACCAGTACGTCGTCTTGATTATTGCTGACAACAAGTTCTCCAATTGAGACTGAGAGTACATTATCCGGCACAAAATTCCTCTTTTTGGTTACAAGTACACCGGCAAATTCATTTTGCCCGCATTTGTCTCAAGTGCCTGCCAAAAGCCGGTTTAATCTGGCCGACAAATTTGGGTTGTCCGGATGATTACCCCGCCACCGGGTAAGGCAACACCCAAAAATGGGCAGTGACTGTGCGGTCCGGTTCTTTGAACTGGGCTTCAACAATGAGCAACTGATCGCTGACGGCGGCAATGGGCGCTGAAATAACGTTGAAGATTGCGCCCAGCATATCTACCATCACCGCCGGCGGCGAGGGGCGAACCTGGCTGCCGGTGAGCATTGAGAGTTCGTTGAGAAAATAGGCGGTAGCCAGGTTTCCGGTTTCTGCCAGCGCCGAGCGGCCCAGGTCGTCCAGTTGGGTGGTGGTACCGGGCGGATACCCCATGAGCAGGTCTACCAGATGCAGCGCCTCTTCTAGTGAGAAAATCAGAATGACCTGCCCGTAAACATCGCCGTCAATGAGCAGGTACACCCCCACCATTTCGGCTTCGGGGCTGCCCATCCACTCCGGAATTTGCCCCACCGATATCGACTCTACATTGGTTGTTTCAACCGTAACGGGCCGCCCCACCATGTTGGTTAATCCTTTGGCAACATTTTTTATACCGGCTTGCAGCAAATCCATAAAATTAAAATGCGTGCCCAGGTTTTCCCATTGCATGGCTTTGGCATCAATTGTTGTGCTCATTAATTCAAGCTCCCTCTGCGGGCTTTGAGGGCGGCATTCATCAAACCGGGAATATCCAGAATGAGGGCAATCCGCCCATCACCCAAAATAGTGCCGCCCGAAACACCGGCAATTTCACCCATAATTGGGCTGAGTGATTTCACCACAATGCCCTGTTTTCCAATAATTTTATCTACCACCAGCCCGGATTTTTGTTTGCCCCAGGTTACAGACACAATGGCTTGCCGGGACCCGTTCAACGGCACTTCCGGCAGCCGGGCATCGGTAAAAAATTCGCGCAAGCCAATCAGCGGCAGCACAGTGCCGCGCCAGCGAATGGCCGGTTGCCCGGTGATGGTGCTGGTTTCAACTTCTGACAGATAAAGTACGTCATTGATGCTGGTCAGTGGGATGGCGTAAACGGCATTCCACAGTTGCACCAGCATGGTGTCTACAATGGCCAGCGTCAGGGGCAGAGTTACTTTAAATGTAGTACCCTTGCCCAATTCACTCTCAACCAGCACCGCACCGCTCAACCGCTCAACATTGGTTCTGACCACATCCATGCCCACCCCGCGACCGGAGACATTGGTCAGTTTTTCTGCGGTAGAAAGGTTGGGTTCAAAAATAATGTCAATGGCTTCAGAATCGCTGAGTTGGGCGGCCTGTTCTTCGGTCATCAAACCCCGGCTTACGGCCGCTTTGCGAACTTTATCGGGGTTGATGCCGCGCCCGTCATCGGTGATAGAAATGACAATTTGCCCTTCAACGTGAGCCGCCGTCAGATGCACCGTACCCGTGGGCGGTTTGCCGGCGGCTACCCGTTCTTCCGGCGGTTCAATGCCGTGGTCTACCGCGTTGCGCAGCAGGTGAATTAGCGGGTCGCCAATGGCCTCAATCAGCGAGCGGTCCAGTTCGGTGGCGCCGCCTTCAATAATCAGTTCTACCTGTTTGCCGGCATTGCGGGCCACGTCACGCACAATGCGCGGAAATTTGTCAAACTGGTTGCTGATGGGCAACATTCGGGCGTGCATCACCTCTTCTTGCAACTGGTCAACCACGCGCCCCATGTGGGTAGAAGTTTCATTCAGTTCACCCACAACACCTTCTTTGCCGTACAACGCCCGCAACTCATCCTCTACCCGTACCAGCCGGTTGCGGTTTGTCACCAGCTCACCCACCAGATTCATCAGCGCATCCAGCCGCTCTACACTGATGCGAACCGTTTTTTCCGGGCCGCCGTTACTTTTGGGTTTTGCCGGTTTGTCGGCTTTTGGCGATTTTTTGGCAGGCGGCTCCGGTGCGGTCATTTCAAACGGCTGTACCTCAAAGCCTGCAAGGTCAGATACATCTGCCAGCAGAGATTCAATATCTTGCCGGGTTTTATCCGGGGCAATGACCACGGCCCACAATGTGCCGGTGTGCTCGCTGTTAGCTAGTTCACCCAGCGAGGGTTTTTGGGCAACAATAGTTCCGGCTTCTTCTACGGCCATGGCGGCCTGCATTAACCGCGCTGCCGGGGCAAAGGTATCGGCGGCAGTTGATATGTTGACCTCAAAGGCCGGTTGGCCCTCTTTTTGCGCCGCTTGAAGCTCGGCTGCCTGTTGGGGCGTTAGCAAATGAGCCGCCCCGGTTTTTGCGTTTGTTTTTGATGCGCCGTTGCCGGTTTGAGCCAGGCCTCCATCGGTGATGGCGCGCAGGCTGTTAAGGATGGCGGTTACGTCAACTCCGCTGGCCTGGCAGGTTTCAATTTCTGTGCGGAACACCTTTAGCACATCTACCGCGTCAAGCAGTTGGTCAATGGTTTCCTGGGTGGGAAGCACATGGTCGGTGCGCATGGTGTCAAACAGGTTTTCCATGGTGTGGGTGAGTTCTGCCATAGGCCGGTGACCTACCGTGCCAGCCAGGGCCTTAATGGTGTGCGCCGCCCTAAAGACCGAGTTCACGAGATCGGGGTCAATTTCACCCTCCATCTTCAAAATCCCCGATTCCATGACCTGCATGTGTTCGTTCACTTCATCAAGAAAAATATCAAGTTCGTCGGCTTCAATATCAAATGTGAGTTTATTTTCCATTTATGGGTTACCTGGGGGTGCAGGCTGTGCGCGCAACCGTCAACTGGGTTGCAGTGCAGGTTGTGACTCTTGTGCGCCGTCTGTTTGCGGCGCATCTTCGGTTTCGGTCAGGGCCTCGGCCTCTGTTTCTGCCGGTTTTGCCGGCGGCGGTTTAGATGCAGGCTGTGCGGGTGAAGATTTTGAAACCAGTGATTGTACGCGCTCGCGCAGTGTATCGGCCTTGATGGGCTTTAGCAGGTAGTCTCGCACGTTGAGCTTGAGCATATTCATAACCAGTTCCGGCTGATTCATTGCGGTTAGCACAATAATGGGGATGTGCTGCAAATCGTCGTGTTCATGAAAATAGCGGGCCACCTGTTCACCCGACATGTACGGCAACATAAAATCCAGCAATACCAGGTCCGGGTTCTCTGACCGGGCCAGTGCAATTCCGGTTGGACCGTCTGCTGCTTCAAGAATGGTGTGTTTTTCACGGCGCAGCATAAACCAGATGTTTTTTCGCATGATGGCGTTGTCATCAATTATCAGTATTTTTGCCATGGTGTCCTCTCAGCCAGCAATATCTATATTTTCGACTAAATTCAACCCTGTCTTGAGCAATAAAGACGTAAAAGTTACATAAACAATGGTCATTATGTTGTAATCATAAACAGCGATTGCGCATTCTCTACGGCAGATGTTTCAACCTGCATCAACGTTTCCAGGTCCAGCGCCTGGAAGTTGGTAACCCGCACACTCTCTTCGCACAAAACGTAACTCAGGCCGTCGTAACCCAGGCTGATGCCCAACATGAGCGCGGCGGAATCGGCCAGATGAACCCAGTGGGTAATGACAGGCTCAATGGTGGCCCGCTCCGGGTCGTGGTGGAAGGTAATGGCCTCTACCAATGATGCGGGCAAATTCCATTTTTGGGCCACGCGCCCACCCAGTTGAGCATGGTCAAAGCCGGTAAACCAGCGTTCAAGGTCAACAAAAGAAGCGCCTTCTTCCATGAGTTGGTTCCATTCAGCCTGCCAGCTTGCATCGGTGCAGAGCAGTTCGTCCATAATGAGTTTGCCAATATCGTGCAGCAGCCCGCCAATGAAGGCTTGCTCCGGCTGGGTATATTCGTCATCGTTGGCCAGCCAGCGTGCACCCGCCGCCACGGCAATCGAGTGGCGCCACAGGTCGCCGCGCCGCAGGCCGTACCCCGGCATCTTTTTGTTGAGCATCTCGCTGACAGAAATAGCCATCAGCAATTCTCTGATTTGCCGGGTACCCAACACCATGATGGCCCGTTCAAGCGTAGACACTTTGTATCGCAGCCCGTAAAAAGGGCTGTTGGCCCACTGCAACAATCGCCCGGCCAACGCCTGGTCTACGCCAATAATCTCTGCCAGTGCGCGGGCGCTGTAACGGGGGTCGTCAATTAATTGAAGCGCTTTTAACGTAGGTTGCGGCAGGCTGGGCAACCGTTCTGTCACTTCATCTATCAACTTAAGGTCTATTTTTGGCATAATTTTTCCTTCAATCCAGGCGGGTTTACCGGGTAAACCTGGATATCAACAACCTTCACTTTGTTTAGCACTCATTTCTATTATCGGGGTTTTTGCCCGTATTCTCCATAAATAAAAAGTAAAGGTTTGGTGCGTTTTTGCCTGCTGTTTGCCACGTGGTACGGACACTGCCAATACACCACTTTTCTGCCGGCATCTGTTTTCTGGTTGGCATTGCTGCCACCAGACACGTTACCAACCACGGATTGTTTCACCTGCCACCGCGGTTTGATTTGCCTCCAGGGTTACACCGGGCTGGCGCTGGTAACGGCCAACGCGTTGTGAATTTCAGCCAGCAGTTCATCCATCTCCACAGGTTTGCTCAGGCAGGTCACGCCCAGCGCGGCAGCCTGGGCCATAAAACCGCGCCCCAGGTAGCCGGTTAACCCGATGACCGGGGTGCCGGGCGCAACCTTGCGCAGCACTTTGATGGCCTGAATCCCGGTCAGGCCGGGCATGAGCATATCCAGCAGAAACAGGTCAAACGGCTCTTCAGCGGCGAACACCACTGCATCAGCGCCGTTATCAACGGTTTTTACAAAAAATCCGGCATCGGTGAGTTCGTCGTCCAAAAATTCAAGCAGGTCGTGTTGGTCATCGGCAACTAAAATTCTGGTCATCGTTCTAATCCTTTGGCGCTAAATTGAGCTTGTGTTGTGCCGGTATTAACAACCGCCGCACCGGCCGGCGGGTCATCAAATCGTCCCTCGCCGCCGGCAGCAATAGCAGCCGCCCCAGCCGGGGCCGGCTGCTCCCTATGTTTAAACCGCAGGGTTACGGTGGTGCCCCGGCCCGGCCGGCTGTCAACCGCAATGGTACCGCTGTGGGCCCTGACAATTCCGGCAATAATTGATAACCCCAGCCCGGTTCCCTGGTCCACTTCTTTGGTGGTAAAAAAGGGGTCAAAAATTTTGGTCTTCACCAGCTCGGTCATTCCAACACCGGTGTCTGAAACTTGCAGCAACAATTGTCTGGCCGATTCATCGTAGCGGGTTGTCAACGTGGCCTGCCCGCCGTCCGGCATTGCGTCGCGGGCGTTGGTCAGCAAATTGATGATAACCTGGGTCATCTGGTTCCGGTCGCAGACAAACAGCGGAAGTTCTGCCGCCAGGTCTGTAACCACGCTGATGTTAGACCAGTTTTTGAGCTGATGTTCTGTGAGCAGCAGCGTGTCATTGATAATTTCATTCAGATTGTGCGCTTCCATTTGCCCCGCCGATGCGTGGGCGTACGTTCTCAGCGAGCGCACAATTTCTGCGCAGCGCCAGCCGTTGCGATGAATCACATCCAGTTTGCGGCACAAATACTCCGGCTCCAGCCGGTTTTCGTTTAACCGGCGCTGCAAACTCTGGCTGACCCCCGTAATGACTTGCAACGGCGAGTTGATTTCGTGGGCCACACCCGCGGCCAGCGTCCCCAAATCGGCCAGTTTCTGGGCTGAAAACAGCGCCTCTTCCGAGCGTTTTCGTTCGGTGATATCGCCCACCACGCCGTAAATCATTTTTGAGTCTCCCCGGGTTTCCACCCGGCCGCTGTCTCGCACCCAAATAATTTCGCCATCGGCGCGAATCATGCGGTATTCAATTTCACCATCAATGCCCCGGCTCAGGTTGCGGGCGTGTTCTGCCGCAATCTGGCGGTCATCGGGGTGAATAAGTTGGCTGGGCCACAGCGTCCAGTCCCGTTCAATGATTTCGGGGGGATAGCCAAGCAGGGTTTCGGTGTTGGGAGAAACGTAGCGGTTGATATTTTTTCCGCCGGCGGTAACCTCGGTCACGTAAATGTGGTCGCTGATCGAGTGGATGACCTGCCGGAATAATGTTTCGCTGGCTTTCAGGGCATCTGCGGCGCGTTTTGCCGCCAGCAACCGCCGCACCCGCTGGCGCAGCACCGCCCAGTGAATGGGCTTGGAGATAAAATCTGTGGCGCCTGCCCTGAATGCATCTTCTACCGATTTGTTATCTTGCAGCGCGGTGATAATGAGTACGGGTGTATCTGCGCCGTGTGGCAAAGTTTTTATGCGGGCGCAGGCTTCAAATCCGTCCATAACCGGCATGACCGCATCCAGCAGAACCAAGTCAGGCTGAAACTGCTCAAACGCCAAAACGGCCTGGTGGCCGTTGGCAGCAATTTTGAGCGAATACCCATCTTTTTTTAGCATTTTTACCAGCATTGCCTGCAAAATCTTGTCGTCATCAACCACAAGTATTGTTGCCGGCAAGTCTGGCTGGCAAGATTCGGTCATGTTGTATTCCCAAAAATTGAATAATTAACCGGCGGGCAGGGCGGTTAATTCTGCCTGTTCGTGCAGGGTGAGCACCTTTGCCAGGTCAAGCAAAATAATCAGCCGGTCACTTACTTTGGCAATGCCGGTAATAAACGCAGAATCCACCGTCGCCACCATCGGCGAGGGTGGCTCGATATCTTCTACCGGCACGCGCAACACCTCGTTAACGGCGTCAACCACCATGCCTACGGTCAGCCCGTTCATTTCAACAACGATGATGCGGGTCTCTTTGGTTTCTTCTGCCGCCGGCAGCCCAAACCGTTTGCGCATGTCTACCACGGGCAGCACCGTGCCGCGCAAATTCGTCACCCCCTCTACAAATTCCGGCGACTTTGGTACGCTGGTGATGGCCTGCATTTTGATAATGCCTTCTACAGCGGCAATTTCCACGCCGTAAAACTCCCGGCCCAGCTTAAAAACTACAATTTGATTTTCCATTTGATACTCCTGAAAATACGGTAGACGGCAAACAGAGAATTACGAGTGACGAATTACACCCCTGCTGCCGGCAAAATTTTTATTCATTGTTGCCGTGCCGCAGGGCGGTTGCGCTGCCCAAAATAATCTGTGTGTCATGCACCGTTCTGAACCCCAAGTTTAACCATTTGCGGCGGGGCTGCTTCAGTTGCATCCGGCTGTACCGGCTGCGAATTGTGGTCATCTGACCCTGCCGCTTCTGCGTATTCGCCCTCGTCTGCCGGCGGGGTGTCTGATTCGGCGTCCAGCTTGAACCGGGCCACCAGCGTTTGGAGCGCGCCGGCCATTTCATTCAACGATGCCGCCGCCTGGTTCACATCCTGCAACTGTTCAGACATGTCAACGGCGGCGGCGTTCACCTGTTCGGCTGCCACGCTGTTTTCCTGGCTCACTTCAACAATTTCGTTGATTAATTCTGTTACCTGGTACGAACCGGCGGTCATTTCTTCGGTTGAGGCCATATTTTCTTCAACCACTGCCGATACTGTATCCATTGCCGATACCAGCCCGCCGGCCGAGGTGGTCATTTCTTTGGCGGCGGCGTCAATTTCCTGCACCTGCCGGCGCATTTTTTCTGATGTTTCAAGGATGTCATCCAGCGCCTGCCCGGCCTGATTGGCCCGGGCCACGCCGGCTTCCACTTCTGCCGTTTCTTCATTCATGGCACGCACGGCTTCTGTAACGGTTTGCTGAATACCCTCAATCAGCGCCGCAATTTCTTTGGTGGCTTCCGTGGATTTTTCAGCCAGTTTGCGCACTTCATCGGCCACCACGGCAAACCCCCGGCCGTGTTCGCCGGCGCGGGCCGCCTCGATGGCGGCGTTCAGGGCCAGCAAATTGGTCTGGCTGGCAATTTCGTCAATGGTTTCCACAATGGCGCCAATCTGGTCAGACTGTTGCCCCATTTCCTGCACCCGTTGCGCCGAGGCCTCAACCTTGTGATGGATTTGTTTCATCCCGTTGATGGTCTGCTGAATAATTTGGGCGCCATTCCGGGCAGCCCGGGTGGCCGCCGCCGCATCATTGGCGCCGGCCTGGGCGTTGGCCCCCACCCGCTCAATTGCCTGCGACATCTGTTCGGTCAGTTGCACAGACATAGCCACCGCTTCTGCTTGAGATTGCCCGCCGTGCGCCACTCCCTCAATGGCTTGGGTCATATTTTCAATGGCCGCGGCTGCCGTATCCAGGCTGGTTGTCTGGGCCTGCGCACCGTTAACCACATGTTGAATGGCGCCGCCCACCTGTGCGGCTACCATTTCGGTTTGCACTGCCGTGTTTGATAAGTGACCCGAGGCGATGTTCAGCTCATTGGCGCTGCCGGCTACCTGGCTGACCAGCGTTCTGAGGCTGGCATTCATATTTTCAAAGGCGTAACCGATTTCTTGCAGCCGCACAATAACGGCGTTAAATGCCTGGGCCATTTGCCCCAACTCATCGCCAGAGTCAACTTTAACCGGCCGGGCAGTAATTGTAATGCTGCGGGTCAGGTCGCCGTTGGCCAGCGCCGACATTTCGGTAGAGAGAGTTTGCAGGTCTATGTTGGCAATCTGCTGCGATGTCTCGGTAATCCGTTGCAGGGGGCGGGTAATACCGCGGGCTGTAAACAGGCCCAGCGCCAACCCCGCCAGCACAGAAAACAGCATGGTAACCAGCACAATCCACCGGGTGTACTGTACAAAGGTTTCCGCAGAACTTTCGGCATGTTCAAAATCTTCTTCAACGCTGGCGGTAATACCCATGCCGGTGTTGCGCATTACCGGGCCCAACCTGTTGAGTTCATCATCTACCAGTTGCTGCTGCAATTTAAATCCATCAATTAATTCGAACACAGCGCGCTGGTATTGTTCGACCAGCATATCCGCCTCGGTTGCCAGCGCCTGCATTTCCGGGGTGTGTTGCAGTTTTTGCAGCTTTTTAAACCCGGATTGGGCCTGCTGCGAATGCAAATTAAAATTCTGCACCCAAATATCATCGCCGGAATTAAGATATTTGAACACATCGTACCGCATCAGTTGCAGCGCCTGCTGAATGGCCGATACCTGATAGATAACTTCCGGGTTGCCCTGTTTTAGCGCGCGTTTGCCCAAACTATCCAGTTTGCCTTTGGCTTTGGGGCCAAGTTTATCAAGCTGTTCATTGACAATTTGCTTGCGTCCGGCAATCAATGCAGAAATTTGAGCAAACGTCTGGTCATATTCATCAAAATTTTGCCGGAGGGTTGCCAGCATTTCAATACGTTCGGGCCGTTGGGCCATCTCTTCGGCCTGGGTGAGCAGGTTGTCAAAATAGGCCGCTTCCATCTGGAACGATTCTTTGTCCTCAGTGTTGGTGGTGTTGATGTGCCGGAGGGCGTAAAATCGTGCGGCCCAGCTCTCGCCGGAAATTGTATCGGCCAGATGCTGCTCAACCGCCAGGTGGTCTGCCAAATCTGCCACCACGCCGCCTATCTGGTTAATTCGGTAAATAGCCAGACCCCCAACCAGGGCCATCATACCAATGACAATGGCAAACGTAACCAGAATTTTTGTACCAACCTTGAGGTTTTTAAAATACTTCAATGTGACCCCCTGTGCCTCAACAAACAAAGAATTTTCGCCACAATCCCGGCGACGTTGTTTGTATCGGCACGGTAACGGGGCTTCTCCATAAAAAGTACGTAAAGAAGCGGGGGTTTGGAGAAGATGCAGGCAAAAAAAAAAGCGATGCGCTGCATCGCCCTGCGAGGAAAATCTACGGTGCGGGGGTTATTTCAGTTCCCAGTTTTCGCCGCCATCGGTGCTTTTGTACAGACCGGAACCGGTGGCTGCAAATACCACATTGGGCAAAATTGGATGCACGGCAATAGATTTTACGTAGTGCGGGTAGCCGGTTTCGGGGTTGATAGCCAGCCCGTTGTTCCGGCTGGCCCAGGTTTCGCCGCCGTTGATGCTTTTGAATATCCCTTTGGCGTGCGATTCCCGTTCAAATCCGCTGCCGGCGTACACAATGTTGGGGTTGCCGGGCGCGTAGGTAATGGCCGAGTACGCCGAATCTGCCCCGCCAAACACCAGCCCGCTGCTCACCGAACGGAAATTGACGCCGTCTTCCGATTTGATGATTCCGGCCCCTGCCGAGTTGATTCCGGCCAGCAGCACGTTTGGCTGCGTGGGGTGTGCGGCCATACCAAACGTACCTTCGCCCACATTAACCCGCAGTTGCACAAAATCCTGGCCCCGGTTTTCTGATTTGTAAATTGAACCGGCCAGCCCGGCCACGTATACCACGTTGCTGTTAAACGGGTCTATCAAAATGGCAAACAACCGGGATACCCCCAACCCTTTGCCGTACCCCAACGACGACCAGTTTTCACCCTCATCGGTTGATACAACCAGCGTTTCACCAATACCGGCGTACAGAATATCTGTATTTGAGGGGTTAAACGTAACGGTTTCAACTGCCTGATTTGAGACCAGCCCATTGATTTTGGGGTCCCATGTGTTACCGCCGTCGGTTGATTTTAACACGGCGTTCCACGTTGGTGCATACAATTCCAGCGGGTTTTCCGGGTCAATCGCCAGCCCGGTGATGGCCGAGCCATCCAAATCCACTCTGGCCCACGGGCCATCGCCGCCGTTGGTGCTTTTGTAAATACCATCGTGTTTGACCAGCGCGTACACTTCTTTGGGGTTTTGGGGGTTAATGTCCACGTCAATTACTTCTACGCTGCCCAACACCGGCACTAACTGGCTGGATTGCAGCGGAATGGCCGTTGGCTCAACTACAACCGGCACCGGACGCACCGTCGTGCGGGTGGGGGTGGGGGTGGGGGTAACGGTAACTGTGACCGTTGCTGATGGAGATGCCGTTGCCAAAACAACTGCCGTTTTTTGTTTGGGAATCACAGTGGCGGTGGGCGTTTTGGTGGGTTTGGATTTGGGCGTGGGGGTAGGCGTTGCTGTGAGCAGGCCGGTGGTTAGCGTAGCCGGTTGAGTCACCGGCTCCGGTTCAGTTTCTTTCAGGGCGGCATCAACCGCATCCGGGGCTGCATCCGGGGTTGCGGTGGCCGTGGGCAACAACGCCTGCACCGGCTCCTCTGTGGGCGGCTCCGGCGGGGTTGTTGGTTCTGGTGTGTCTGTAACGGTTGGAGGCAACTCGGCCGCCGCCGCCGGCTCTTCCGGTGCGCGTCCCAACGCGGTCAACCCGTTTGGGTTGAACCATAAAATCCCGGCAATCCCCAGAATAATCAGCAAAAAGAACATCATTGCCAGCAACGCTACCTGTGAAAAGCCCGACGTTGTTGCGCGTTGTGAACCGGGAATCGACAATGGCTGCATTTTTTCGGTGGTGGTTTGCTGTGCCGGAGCAACGGCAGGGGCCGGAGGCGGAGGCAAACCGCCACCGGCGGCGGCTCTGGCGGCAGCCAGCCGGGCCGGTTCGGTAGAGGTAATATGAAAACGGGCTGCGCCAATCATTAACACATCGCCCCGTTGTATGGGGTACCACTCCGGCCCTAACTGATGGCCGTTTAAAAATGTGCCGTTTGAACTTCCCTCATCCAGCACAAAACAACGATTCCCGTCAACCTTAACCTGCGCGTGAAAACGAGATACGTTGATGTCATCAACCACAATATCCGCCTCGGAATGACGGCCAATTTGCAGGGGGTCTCCTGCCGTTAGCGGGTACCCCACCCCCCGCGAATCAACCAGCCAAAACGCACCACCCATCACACTTTGGCGCAAAATCTGGGATGACCGTAACCTTTTGCGTTCAGTTGCGGGGCGCGGGGCAGGGGGTGGTTCGGGCGCGTGCATTTGGGG
>RFJF01000363.1 GCA_003695455.1 Chloroflexota bacterium | reverse complement strand
GTGTAAAAGATGGTTTCCACCAATGACAACCGAAACAAATGCAAAAAAGCAGATATATCAAATAATCGAGTCGCTTCCTGTCGAACGGTTGCCTGATCTACTGCATTTCTTGAAACAGTTTCTACAGCTAACCAAATCTGAGGTAAATGACGCTGCCCCAATTTATCAGATATATCATCATGCAGTTGACACAGGCATTCCAGACTTAGCTGCGCAGCATGACCATTATCTTTACGGCATGAGCAAACACGATGCCTGAAACAGTGTTTTGGGACACTGCGGCCTTTGTTGCACTTGGTAATGCTAAAGATAACCTTCATCAAACGGCTGTAAAAATGAGCCGGGAATTAGGTCAAGCGAAAGCCCATGTCTTAACGACAGATGCCGTATTAACTGAAGTTGCCAATACTTTCAGCAAGATAGACTGGCGGCCAACAGCGTGGCAGATAATTGAAGCGGTACAAGCTTCTGTGGCAATGGGGATGGCAACAATTGCTCAGGTAGATGCTGAAATATGGCAACGAGGTTGGCAATTACATCGGAGCCGGGCAGATAAAGATTGGGGATTGACGGATTGTATCAGCTTTGTGGTGATGGAAGAACACAATATTCGTCGAGCTTTTACGTCTGATCATCACATCATTTTGAGCGAGCCGGGTTTATTCGGCTGTTGAAGTAACTTTGCTATCCAAAAAACTTTACCAACAAATATATTTCAGCCGACCGTCCAACACTATCTTTACTTGAAATTTAGTGAAGGGCGGCGACTGAATAAAACTTCGATTGGATATTTTTGTCTGGATAGAAGTTCGAGTTTTGCATATTGGTCACGGAAATTAGGATGGGGTAGCTTCCAGTACTCTATCAGTTGGGCTATTTCGCCGGTGTGCCTTTCCCAAATGCGTCCGGCCCGTTAAAAGTACATAACCTTCAACAACCGAAGTTGTTTTCCACCCGCCGATCCGCTTTAAACTTAAAACGTCTCCCTTGAAAATAGGCGATTCAGCGAATGGCAAATGAGCTCTATTTTCATTCTCGTTGTCGTCCCGCCAGGGGCTGTCCGACTCCTCTGAAACCAGGATTCAGGGGTCAGGAGTCAGGAACTAGGGGTGAGTCTCAGGCATGTCGCCTTGAGTGAAGCGAAGGGTCTCCCGACCGGTAAACTGTTAATTTTAATACTCGTTGCCGTACCGGTTAAAGGACTGCTGTTATCAACCCAACAATTGCCTGAGGAATTTGACGCCTTTGAAAGCGATATCATCCTGAGTGGGTTCCATTGAGCGCCAGATTGCGGCGGCGCGGGCAATAGATTCAACTTTGGCTGTGAACGATTCGATGACCACCGGGCCGTTGTAGTGGATGTCTGCCAGCGCCTGGGCCACATCATCCCACGGCACATTGCCGGAGCCGGGCGCGCCGCGGTCGTTTTCGCAGGCGTGCAGGTGAACCAGTCTTGGCCCGGCGGCGCGGATGGCGTTGCCCAGCGATTTCTCTTCGATGTTCATGTGGAAGGTGTCGAGCATAATTTTGCAGCCGGGGCTGTCCACCCGATCCACCACCTCAATAATTTGCGAGGCCAGATTAATAAAGCTGGTTTCAAACCGGTTGAGTGGCTCCACGCCCAGCACTACGCCGTGGTCGGCGGCGTAGGCCCCCAGTTCTCTGAGTTGTTTGACCAGCAGGTCGGTTTCGCGGGCGCGCTGTTCGTCGGTGGCTTTCCAGGTGCGGCCCACCGCCGAGTAGATAGGCCCGACCAGGTTTGTGCCACCCAACGTTTGAGTGGCGTCAACGGCGTGCCGGATGTAGGCTTTACCGTTGTCCTGAATTGCAGTGTCGGGGTGAACCAGGTCCCGGTCCGGCCCCATAGCGGCGCATGCGCTGACGTCCAGCCCGTAATCTTTGATGACGGCGGCGGCTTCGGCGTAGTCAAAGCCGTTGACCGCTTCCAGTGGCAGTTCGATCATATCAAAACCGTTCTCAACCAATTGGGGAGCCACGGCTTTGATGTCTGCAACGGTAACGGGTGAAAACCAAATCCAGGTGTTTGCTCCAAATTTCATTGGATTCCCTCCTGTAACACAGTTTGTAAAAATATTGCGGCGTATGTTTTTTCTGTGGTCGCCGTTGTAATGCCGGTTTGACGGGTCTAACTTCTGCCGGCTTCCAGTTCCGGAATGGCGGCTAATTCCGCTTCCTCACCGTTATCCTGCGCTGCTGCTTTTGGGGTAATGTGGCTCCACAAAATAAACGCCAGCGTTGAGAACAACAGCAGCAAAAAGCCATATTTGTAGGCGGCAAATATCCAGGGTTGGAACATGCCAAAAATGCCCAAAACAATCCCGGCAATGATAATCCGCTCTACAATTTGAAAAACAGAAGCAGGAATCTGGTTACTGAGGGCAGTGACCACCAGCCAGATAATTATTATGTAAAACAGAATGATCGAGGCAAAGATTAACACAAACGGAATTGCCGACAGCAGAACATTGGTAGCTCTTTGTTCTTCTGTAGTAACGGCGTTTATGAATGGCCCGGCCGCAATGCCAAGAATCAGAGTGATTACGGCAGAAATGGGCAGGCCTTTAGGCACGCTGGGTCGGTTGAATTTCATAATCTCTCCTTACTGGCATGAATTACTTTAATTAGCAATGCGCTCTTGTTTTGATTGGTCAAAAAAGTGCAGACGTTCGCGCACAATGTTGAACTGAATGGTATCGCCAATTTTCCAACTGGTCATTCCGGAAACGGTACTGAGCAGGGTTTGCCGGCCGGATTTGATGTGCAAAATGGTTTCAACGCCCAGTGGCTCGATGAGCGTGATTTGGCCGGCAAAATCTCCGTCCGGGGCCGGGTGAACATCTTCCGGCCTGACACCGGTTACAAAATGTTCCGGAAGGCTGCTGACAGATGAGTCTAAAGACAGTTTGATAGGGCTGTCATCAATGTGCAGGGTGCTGTTTTCCCGGCTGGTCTCCAGCAGGTTGATGCCGGGGGAACCGATGAGTTGGGCCACAAACATACTTGCCGGCCGGTCATAAATATCATCGGGCGACCCGATTTGTACAATCCGGCCTTCGTTGAGTACGCCAATTCTGTCGGCCATAGTCAGCGCCTCTACCTGGTCGTGGGTGACAAACAGGGTAGTGCTGCCCTGCGTTTTTTGCAGGTGTTGCAATTCAACCCGCAACGATTCGCGCAACTTGGCATCCAGGTTGGAAAGCGGTTCGTCCATTAAAAAGACCCGCGGGTTTCTGACAATGGCCCGGCCAATTGATACGCGCTGCATTTCGCCGCCGGAGAGTTTGGCGGTTTTGCGGTCCAGCAGATGGCTGATGCGCAGTTTTTCTGCGGCCTCTTCTACCCGCATCTTGATGACATCCTCTTTGGTTTTTCTGAGCGGTGAACGGAGCGGGAATGCCAAGTTGTCGTACACAGACATGGTGGGGTAGAGCGAATATTGTTGGAACACAAAGGCAATGTCGCGGTCGGCCGGCGAAACGTGGTCAACCACTTCGTCATCAAACAGTACATGCCCTTCGTCCTGGGTTTCCAACCCGGCCACAATGCGCAACGTTGTGGTTTTACCCGCGCCGGTGGGGCCAAGCAGCACAAAGAACTCACCATCATTCACAGAAAAAGTTACGTTGTTCAGGGCGGTGACCGCTTGAAAACGTTTGGTTACGGTTTGCAGGGTTACATTTGTCATGGCGGTTACCTTTGCATAATTGCCATTTCTGTTTGTGGGTCAAAGAAGCGGACCATCTCCGGGTTCAGGTCAAATCGAACGGTTGCGCCGAGAGATTGGCGGCCCAGACGGTCGCTGCGAATGTGTACGATGGTGTCGTTGCCCAAATCTACGTGGAGCATTGTGTAAGCACCGTACAACTCAGAGGCGTACACCTCGCCCTTTAGTTGGCCGTTGTCGTTAATCTCGGCGGCTTCCGGGCGAAACCCGACAATAATATCGCCATTGTTGGGTAAATTTTGCGCCTGGAACGTGCCTTGCCATGCTTCCGGGGGAACGTAGCGATTTTCCCGCACCAGATGAACCGACCCGTCGCTGTAGCGGCCCGAAACCAGATTCATACCGGGGCTGCCGATAAAACGGGCCACAAACAGATTGGACGGATCGTAATAGATATCGGTGGGCGTGCCAACCTGTTGCACTTCGGCGGCAGACATGACCACAATCCGGTCCCCCATCGCCATAGCTTCAATCTGGTCGTGGGTCACGTAAACGGTGGTGGCGTTTTGGTTGATGTGAAGCTGCTTGATTTCGGCGCGCATTCTTTCTCTGAAGTCGGCATCCAGCGCGCCCAAAGGCTCATCCATCAGAAAGGCGGCGGGCCGGCGTACCAAAGCCCGGGCCAGCGCCACCCGCTGCCGGTCACCACCGCTCAGCTTGCCGGGTTTCATATCCAGCAGGTGTTTGATTTGCAACAGGTCTACCACATCGTTAACCCGCCGGGTAATGGCCGCACTGGATTCGCCTTCGGCCTGCAAGGGGAATGCAATGTTTTCATAGGTTGTCAGGTGGGGGTACAACGCGAAAAATTGGAACACAAAGGCGATATCCCTTTCGCTTGGAGCCAGCCAGGTCACGTGGCGGCCATCAAGGTAAATGTTACCGCCGGTCACGGTTTCAAGGCCGGAAATCATGCGCAGGGTGGTGGTTTTTCCGCACCCCGATGGGCCGAGCAAGACCACAAATTCGCCGCTGTTGATGGTTAAATCCATCGGTTTGACAGCGTGCACCTCTCCAAATTTCTTTTCAACTTGTTTGAGTTCTATTTGAGTTTAGACAAGAAATAGAAAAGGCGGTTTGAGAATTTGCCCAAACCGCCGGTAAGTAGAAG
>RFJF01000362.1 GCA_003695455.1 Chloroflexota bacterium | reverse complement strand
GAAAATGATAGGGTATCGTAGCATGAACGGGGGTAATTGTCAAAGGGTTTGCAGGTTCAAACCAGTTTCTAATTGATTAGCGCCGCATCGAGGGCCTGATCCAGCGACCGCGCTTTGACCAGTTCCAGCGGCAAATCTTTGACTCCTTTAATCTGGCTGCTGGCCGGAAGCAGGCAGCGTTTAAAGCCCAGCTTGGCTGCTTCTTTGAGCCGTGTTTCAAGGTGACCTACGGCGCGCAGTTCGCCGGAAAGTCCCACCTCGCCCACCAGGGCAATGTCTGCGGCCACCGGCCGGTTTCTGAAACTGGAGGCAATTGCCGCCGCCACGGCCAAATCCGAGGCCGGTTCATTGATTTGCAGGCCGCCAATGACATTCACAAACACGTCCTGGTCTGCCATACGAATACCCACCCGTTTGGTCAGCACGGCCACAATCAGCAGCAGCCGGTTCATATCAATACCGTTAGCTGTGCGCCGGGGGTTGCCAAAGCTGGTGGTGCTGGCCAGCGCCTGCACTTCTACCAGCAGCGGGCGCGTGCCTTCTACCGTTACGGCAATGGCCGAGCCGGCGGCGTTGGGCAGCCGCTCGGCCAGAAATATTTCGCTGGGGTTGAGCACCTCGCTCAGCCCTTCGTCGCTCATTTCAAAAATGCCCACCTCGTTGGTGGCCCCAAACCGGTTTTTTACGCTGCGCAGCATACGGTAGGTGTGGTAGCGTTCGCCTTCCAGGTAGAGTACGGTATCTACAATGTGTTCCAGCACGCGCGGCCCGGCAATTACGCCGGTTTTGGTGACGTGTCCAATCAGAAACACAGGGATGTTCTGCCTTTTGGCAATTTCCTGAAACTGGGCCGCACATTCACGAACCTGGCTCACCGACCCCGGCGCCGATTGCATCTCTTCCAGATACATGGTCTGGATGGAATCAACCACCAGAAATTGGGGCGACATTTGCCGGATGTGGTCCAGAATGGCGGCCATGTTGGTTTCGGTGAGGATGAAGAGTTGTTCCGGGGCAATGCCCAGCCGGGTGGCTCGCAGTTTGATTTGCTGGGCGCTCTCTTCGCCGGATACGTACAGCACCTGCCCCTCGGCTGCCAGCGCCGCCGACATTTGCAGCAGCAGGGTGCTTTTGCCGATGCCGGGGTCGCCGCCAATCAGCACCAGCGAGCCGGGAACCAGCCCGCCGCCCAGCACGCGGTTGAATTCGGCCATAGGCAGCATGGTGCGGCGGTAGTGGTCGGCGGCAATCTGGTTGAGTGGCTGCGGTTCTGATCGCCGGCCAACGGCCGGGCGCGTTGCAGCAGAGCCGCCGCCCGATTTTTTTACCTCTACCCGCGTTTCAACCAGCGTGTTCCAATCGCCGCAATCGGGGCAGCGGCCCATCCATTTAGGTTGAATACTGCCACATTCCTGGCAGACGTACTGGGTTTTTGTTTTGGCCATAGTGTTAAAATTATAACAGGGTTTGCCAAAAAGAACAATTGTTCAAAAACAAAAAGCCCCCCGAATGCGGGAGGCTTTGGTTGCAACGGCTAAACTGTGAAGTTAGTTGGCAACTTCGGCCAGCATGGCGTCTACGCGCTGCTGGATGAAGGGTTTGGGTGCAGCGCCAACCATCCGGTCAAACAACTGACCGTCTTTTACAAACAGCATGGTGGGGATGCCCTGCACACCAAATTTGGTGGCCCACATCGGGTTTTCATCGGTGTTTACTTTGGCAATAACCAGGTCGTTGCCGTAATCTTTAGCCAGCTCGTCTAAAATGGGGGCTACCATCCGGCAGGGGCCGCACCACGGCGCCCAGAAATCAACCACAACCGGCTTGTCGCTTTTCAACACTTTGTCTTCAAATTCTTGATCACTTACATGGATAGGCTTTGACATCTTTATAATCTCCTTAATTGAATTATGTCCAGTTTGTCACGTTCAGGTTATGAAACTTGCGTTCATTGGCTGAGACGATTGTAAATGATTTGCGGTCAGTGTCAAGTGATGTTCTCTCCACTTTCCTTTGATTAGACGAAGGGTCTTTTCTGTTTCTTACGGCCCAAACAAAATTAAATTGACACCAAATTTAACTGCGGGTAAAGTAGAGCCTTAAATTGATTTGAAATTTAAAACCGCAGATGAACCAATGACCCAAATTTTACCCGCTAATTCCAAAAAATCTATCCGCGCCGCCCGCCACCTGCTGCTTGAGGGCGAACTGGTGGCTTTTCCCACCGATACGGTGTACGGCGTGGCTGCCAACGCGTTTGAACGGTATGCGGTGCGCCAGCTTTTTGAGGCCAAACAGCGCCCCGCCGATAAAGCCCTGCCGGTGTTCATTACCCAAATTGATGATTTGAACCAGGTGGCGCGTAATATTCCCAACCGGGCCTGGCCGTTTTTGCAGCACTTCTGGCCCGGCGCGCTGACGGTGATTTTTCACAAATCGCCCAACCTGCCTGCCGATGTGACCGCCGGGCAGGACACGGTGGCGGTTCGGCTGCCGGATCACCCGGTGTGCCACCAACTGGTGGTGGCGGTGGGGCATCCGCTGGCCGTGACCAGCGCCAATCTGTCCGGCCAACCCGCGCCCACTACCGCCGAACAGGTGGCGGCCCAGTTGGGCGGCTGCATCGCCCTGATTCTGGATGGCGGCCCCACGCCCACCCCGCATCCTTCGTCCATTGTGGATTTGAGCGTGTCGCCGCCGCGCCTGCTCCGCGAAGGAGACATCGCATTGGCCCAACTGCGCAAGCATCTGCCGGATTTGGAGCGGGCAGTCCCGTGAGCGCACCGGCGTTACCCCGCACGCTGGGCATTGATGCCAGCCGCGCCGCCCGCGCCCGCCGCACCGGCACCGAAACCTATGCGCTGGAGTTGATTTGCGCCCTGGCTCGCCGCGCCGACCCCGCCGCCGTCCGGCTGCGGCTGTACACCCCGCACGCGCCGCAACACACCCGCTGGCCCGCCGGCCCCCATGTGGACACACGGGTCATCCCCCTGCCCCGGCTGTGGACGCACCTGCGCCTGTCGGCGGAACTGCTCCGCCGCCCGCCCGATGTGCTGTTTGTGCCGGCGCACGTGCTGCCGCTGCTTTGCCCGGTTCCGGCGGTGGTTACCGTGCACGATGTGGGCTACCGCCACTTTCCGGCGGCGCATCGCCCGTTTGACCGCCGCTATCTTGAGTGGACGACCCGCCGCCACACCCGCGCGGCCCGCCAAATTATTGCCGATTCGCAGGCCACCAAAGCCGACCTGGTTGAAATTTACGGCGCGGACCCGGCCCGCATTCACGTGGTTTATTTGGGGCGGGATGAATCGCTGGCCCCGGTTACTGACCCGGCGGCGCTGGCCGCGGCCCGGCAAAAGTACGGCATCGGCGGCAATTACCTGCTCTATTTGGGCACGCTCCACCCTCGCAAAAATCTGGTGCGACTGGTGGAGGCGTTTGCGCGGGCTGTTCCGGCTTTGCCGGCAGAAGTTGCAAATCTGCAACTGGTCATTGCCGGTCAAAAAGGGTGGCTGTTCGATGAAATTTTTGCGCGGGTTGCGGCGCTGGGGCTGGAAGAGCGGGTGTTGTTTCCCGGTTTTGTGGCTAACGCCGACAAACCGGCGCTGTTGAGCGGCGCGCTGGCCTACGTGTTCCCCTCGCTGTACGAAGGGTTTGGCCTGCCCGTGCTTGAGGCGATGGCCTGCGGCACGCCGGTGCTGACCAGCGCCACCTCAAGCCTGCCGGAGGTGGCCGGCAACGCTGCGTGGCTGGTCAACCCCACAGATACGGATGACATTGCGGCCGGGCTGGTCACGCTGGCAACCTCGGCTGAGGTGCGGCGCAAACTGGTGGCCGCCGGATTTGCGCAGATAAAACAATTTTCGTGGGATGCCGCTGCGGCGCAGGTGCTGGAGATTTTGCTGAATGGTGAATAACATTCCTGCCGCAGATATTTTGGGCGTGCGCGTGCACGCGATCACGTACAGCCAGACGCTGGCGCTGATTGAGCAGTTCATTGCCGGGGGAACACCGCACCAACTGACCACGGTGAACCCGGAATTTGTGCTGGCGGCGCAGGCTGACGCCGAATTTTTTGAGATTATCAACCGTTCTGCGCTGGCCCTGCCGGACGGAATTGGCCTGCTCAAGGCGGCCACATTTTTGGGAGCCACGCCCCTGCCGGAGCGGGTGGCGGGCAGCGATTTGGTGGTGTCGCTGGCGGAACTTTCTCACCAAAAGGGGTACCGGATTTATTTTTTGGGGGCGCAGGAAGGG
>RFJF01000361.1 GCA_003695455.1 Chloroflexota bacterium | reverse complement strand
GCACCGTCAGCGCGGCCCGGCCCGATTTGATTGAGGTCAACATCTCCTGCCCCAACGTAGGCGATGAATTTGGCACGCCTTTTGCCGGCGCCGCCGACAGCGCCGCCGCCGTCACCGCCTCGGTTTGCGGTGCTACCGACATCCCGGTGGTGGTCAAGCTGGCCCCCAATGTACCCAGCATCGCCCGCATCGCCGCCGCCGTGGTTGAGGCGGGCGCAGCGGCCATCACCGCGGTCAACACCGCGCCGGGTATGGTCATTGATGCCGAATCGGGCCGGCCGGTGCTGCACAACAAGGTAGGCGGCGTCTCCGGGGCGGCGCTCAAGCCCATTGCCCTGCGCAGCGTGTTTGAAATCCGCAAAGCGGTGGATGTGCCAATCATCGGCACGGGTGGCGTCTCTACCGGGCGGGATGCTGTAGAAATGCTGGCCGCCGGGGCCACGGTGGTCGGCGTGGGGTCGGCAATCTACACGCGGGGCGTGGGTGCGCTGGCCCAAATCGGCGCGGAACTGGCGGAATTTATGGCCGCCCACGGTTTTGAATCGGTAGCGCAACTACGTAATCGAAGCCACCAACCCGTAGGGGGGCAAAATGCCTGAGATTACCCAACTGAATGTATTTTTTGTGGCAGCGGTTGTGTTGGCCCTAACACCGGGGCCAGGAATTTTTTACGTATTGGCACGCAGCATCAAAGGGGGGCGTCGTGAGGGCGTACTTTCAACGGCCGGTACTACTGTGGGGGGGTTGTTTCACGTGATGGCTGCAGCGTTGGGTGTATCGGCCATTCTTACAACATCGGCGGTGGCATTTGGCGTGGTAAAATATGCCGGGGCAGCCTACTTAATTTATTTGGGTCTGCGCACGCTGCTTCATCAACCGGCTACGCCAAAGGCAATGGCTGATCCAATCATCGTCAGGAAAACCGGGGCCTTCAAAGAAGGCGTTGTAACCGAAGCACTAAACCCCAAAACCGCATTATTCTTTTTGGCCTTTATTCCACAATTTATCAACCCTGCCGGTTTCGTGTTCGCTCAGTTTCTTTTGCTGGGGTGCATTTCTGTGCTGCTTAACAGTAGCGCGGATATTGCGGTGGCCTTTATCGCCGGGCCATTGGGCTATAAAATGATGCGTAACAAAAAATTACAGCAAGGCCAGCGGTATGGTTCCGGATTATCATTTGTTGCGCTGGGAACTTACGTGGCTATAACGGATAATTGATAAATGAGTTCATTCCTCCAAGCTTACAAAATCAATGAAGTCCGGCAGGAAAACGCGGCCAACAAAACGTTGGTGCTTGACGGCGCGCTCGACGCCGAACCGGGCCAGTTTGTGATGGCCTGGCTGCCGGGGATGCAGGACAAGCCCTTCAGCCTGGCGCAGGCCAACCCCCTCAGTCTGACCATTGCTGCCGTGGGGCCGCTGAGCCGGGCCATCCACCAGTTGCAGCCGGGCGACCGGCTTTGGGTGCGCGGGCCGCTGGGGCGCGGCTTCCGGCTGACCGGCGCGCCGGGCGACCACCTGCTGCTCATCGGCGGGGGGTACGGCGTGGCGCCCCTGCGCTACCTGGCCCAAACCGCGCTGGCGCGAGGCTGCCGCGTCTCGGCGATAATTGGGGCGCGGCGGCAGGCGGATTTGCTGCTGGCCGCTGACTTCGAATCGCTGGGGGCGGCGGTCTGGCTGACCACCGAGGACGGCTCGGCGGGCATCCGCGGGCTGGTGACGGACGCCATTGGGCCGCTGCTGGCCGCCGAGTGGGGCCGCCCGGCGGCGGTCTACACCTGCGGCCCCACCGGCATGCTCCGGGCGGTGGCGGCTCGCTGCGCCGCCGAAGCGATTCCGGTGCAGGTCAGTTGGGAAGCCCACATGCGCTGCGGCATTGGCCTGTGCGGCAGTTGCGAGGTGGGCGACGGCTGGCTGACCTGTCTGGACGGGCCGGTCTTTGATTTTGACCCGGAACAGACGCCTCCACCCCCCGGCGGCGGACCGGTCTGATTTCTCTGCGTAGAACGCGGATGGCACAGATAAAGCAGATAAGCACAGATTTCCTTTAAAGATAGGGCTTACGCAGTTGAGCAAAACACAAATCACAAATACCCAAAGGGCACACGTACCGCTACCTTACGGACGATACCCTCTGTTTTTTGTCAAATGGGAGGGGTATATGTTAGTGAGACCACATTCAAAATACCAACAAAAAACAGCGGGCCGGAAATTAAATCGGCCCGCTGTTTCTGTTTGCGATGAAGTGTGAGGGGGATCAGTTGCTGTAGCTGACCGGCCCCACGTTGTTTTCGCTGGACGGAACCGGCTGGCGGTAAAATTCAAACTCGGCGTAGGCGTTGCCGTCCATGTAGGTTTTCAGCGTCAGGTCTGTACCATCAATGGAAATCCAGTACATTCCGGCATTCAGCCCGGCAAAGTCACACGCGCCGGGGCCTTTGGTGCCGGTGAAACAGCGCGCGCTGTAAGAATCGCCGGTACTGTGAATGGTGACCCACAACCCGGATGCCGGCGTGTGTACCAGAATGTTTGACCATCCGCCCAGGTTTTCTTTGGGTTTGCTGGGGTTGCTCCAGTTGCCCAGCACCCAGCCATCGGGCGAGGCGTAGGTGGGGCCGGTAAAGCCCACACCACGGCGGAAGTTGACCTCCACACGTTTGGCCGGTTCAACCGTCACCTGTACCTTTTCAGAAGGCAGGCCATCCGGGTCTTCAAACCAGACATCGTAATCGCCGGGCGGAATATAGCGGAAGGCAAACCGGTACTGGTCAACGCCAAACTCCGGCACCAGCCCCAATTCACCTTTGACCTCGTAGTCGCCGCTGCGGATTTTCACGGTAGGTTTATCGCTGTCTTTGGTGCTGACAATCAGCACGGTGTCGCCGTCGGGGTCCGGCCAGTTAGGGTAGGCTTCGCCGGTCCACACGCCGCCGCCGTTCACCACCACTTCGATGGGATGCTTGGCCCGGGGTAGCAG
>RFJF01000360.1 GCA_003695455.1 Chloroflexota bacterium | reverse complement strand
GAATATTTTAGGAGTGAAGCGGGTAACGTGCAAATCTTGCGCCGGTTTGGTCTGTCTGCCTGATTTTTGCGCGGGCCAATTTTGTTTATAATTTCTGTTATGACAACGCTCAATTCTTTACCGTTAAGCTGGGCGCGGGCCAGGGTGGTAGAACCGCAATTCACGGTGGTCCGGCTGCCGCTTTCCGGGGCGGCGTGGATTCCGGTAGCCGATGTGCCCTTTCATATGCCGTTCAATGTGATTTACAACCGGCTTGCGGAGTTGCAGGGTAATGGGTTTGTGCTGCAACTGTGTAACCGGGCGCTCAGCCGATTTGTGACCCGGCGGGGCGGGCAGGCGTTGCAGGTGGGGCTGGAAGCGGTGCTGCCGCTGCAAAAAGACCACCAGTTCAAGCCTTCTGTTGAGGCGTTGGCCCGGCGGGGGTTGCGCCACGGGCGGGTACGCGAGGTTTTGGCGGGGCCAAATTCCGATGGGGCGCTGGCCCGACTGGCGGCGGCGTCACGCCACGGGCGCAAACCGCAACTTGCGTTTGCCTATCGAACCCGGCTGGAATCCGGCGGGCGCGGGTTTGCGTTGGTCACGTCCGGCGGCGATTGGTTGGGGGCGGTTACGCTTTCGCGGGCAAGCCAAACGGGGCTGCACACCGAACTGCTGTTGCGCCACCGGGCCGCGCCGGTGGGGGTGATGGAGGCGCTGGTGCTGCACGTGTTTTCTGTGTTGCAAGCCGAAGGGTGGACGCAGTGGAGTCTGGGCGGCGTGCCGTTTGCCTCAATGGACGACCTGCCGGGGGTGAAAGGCGGCGGGCCGGGGTACCGGCAGCGGCTGCAAAAATCACATGTGGTTAATCAGGCCGGCCGAACGTTGAAATTTGCGTACAATTACCGGGGGCTGCTCAATTTTAAGGCCAAGTTTACACCGCGGTGGGAGCCGCTCTTTTTGTGCGGCAGCCGGGGGCTTTCGTGGGCCATGCTGTTTGATTTGGCGCACAAAAGCCGGTATTTTCACCTTGTGGGGCGGCAGGCACACAACAGAATGCTGAATATCTGACGCGGTTATCTACCGAATGTAGATACTTTCCTGTTTGAAGTAGGGTACAAATCCAACGCTTTCGGCCAGGTGGCGCGAGCCGATGTTGTCAACATTGGTCCGGTACTGCGGAATTTCATGTTTGGCAAACAGGCGGCGGCACATGCCTACCACCACGGCCCGGCCTAACCCCTGCCCCCGATACTCCGGGTGCGTGAGCACGCCCAAATCAACAAAATGGGACCGCTCGTAGCCGCTGCCGGCGGAAACCAGCCTGCCGTCTGCCGAAAAACAGCCCACCGCAATTTTGTGTTCCAGAGAAACGTAGGCTTCGTCAATGTCTTCTGCCGGGCTGGCCGCAAACAACGCGCGCAGCAACTCAGAATCGGTTTCAGTGAGCCGCCGCAGGGTGTAACTGCCGTTGATTGTGGCAGGCCGCAAATCGGGCGGCGAAATGTAGTAGACCAGGCTTAATTCGTGGGCGGCAATGGTTTCAATGCCCCAGGCCGTTTGCAAATCTTCGCCGGACAGCGCCTCGTGTTCCGGTAAAATTCTGAGTACCTGCTGCACCATGCCCACGTAGGCCGGGTCCATTTGCACAAAGGCATGCGCCCCAATGTACCAGATGTGAATGCCGCGCGCGGCGGCCAGCGTCCATTCCGGAAACAACGTGGTGCCGCTTTGGCCAAATTCGGCCACGGTACACCGAAAATGTTTGGCCCAATTCTGCAAAATTGCCTGCTCAAATTCCTTTTCGGCCAAAATGCCATCCTCCTGCCAGAGAACCACATCCTACGTTGCCAGAACTGATGCCCGCACCCCAATGACCAGCAGCGCCACGCCGGCCATTTGCAGTAAATGAAAAACGCCGTTGTGGTCAAATTGCCAGATGACGTGCAGCCGCACCTTTCCGCGGGCTTGCAGG
>RFJF01000359.1 GCA_003695455.1 Chloroflexota bacterium | reverse complement strand
TTGGTAATTGTTAATTGGTAATTGTTAATTCATCATTTGGTAAAATATGGCGCTGGGTCACGTCGCCGGTGTTCATCTCGGTGGTGCTGTTTGGGCTGGCGTTTGTGCCGCGCCTGCTGAATTTGGACCAGTTTCTGACCGCCGATGAATTTTTGTGGGTGGACCGCTCTAAAAATTTTCTGGCGGCGCTGACCAATCCCGAGTATCGCTGTGAAACGGACGTGGAAAAGTGGCAGGGCGTGACGCAGGGGCTGGCCTGCACGCTCCGCACCGGGCATCCCGGCGTGACCACCATGTGGACGGGTAGTTTTGGGCTGGCGGTGGCGTGGCTGGCACGCGGGCGCAGCCAGTCGCTGCACCAGTTTGTGACGGATGTGTCTACCAACCCGCTGGATGCCAGCCTGATTGCCCCGGAGCGATTTGCCACCGTGCTGCTGACCTCGGTGTGGGTGGTGGTGCTGTTTTGGTGGGTGCGGCGGCTGGTGGGCGGACGGATGGCGCTGGTGGCGGCGCTGCTGCTGGCGCTGAGTCCGTTCCACGTGGCGCTGTCGCGGGTTATTCACCACGATGCGCTAAGCACCACCTTTGTCACGCTGTCGGCGCTGGCGGCGCTGATTTACTGGGGGCAGAACGGCGGGCGGCGCTGGCTGGTGGTGTCTGGTCTGCTGGCGGGCTTTGGGTTTTTGAGCAAAAGCCCGGCCATGTATCTGATGCCGTTCATTGCGCTGACCGGGCTGTGGTTTACCGTGGCCCGCACCCGGCGCGATTCGGCGGGGCGATTCGCGCCGGCGCTGGCCAGGCGGCTGCTGCGCCGCACCATCCCCGACGGTCTGCTCTGGTTTGCGCTGGCTGTGGCGGTGGTGTTTGCGTTTTGGCCGGCCATGTGGGTCACGCCCCGTGAGGCGCTGGAAATGGTGTTTGTGGTGGGCAGCAAGTACGCCACCGGCGGCCACGCCAAAGGCAACTACTTTTTGGGCCAGGTTTCCAGCGATCCCGGCGCGCTCTTTTACCCGGTGACGTGGGCCTACCGCACCACGCCGCTGGTGATGCTGGGGCTGGCAGTTGCGTTGGCAGCGGGCGTGGCGGTGTGGCTGCGGCGCGGGCGCGGTTCGGCACGGTACGCCGGATTCTTTAAATATTTGCCGCTGATGCTGCTGTTTGTGGCCGGTTACTACCTGCTGATGACCTGGGGCGAGAAAAAGCAGGATCGCTATTTTTTGCCGGCCTATCCGTGGGCCAACTTCATCGCTGCCGGGGGGCTGGTGATGCTGTTCGATGGGCTGCTGGTTGGGTTGAAGCGGTGGCTGAGTCCGGCGACTCGTTGGGCGGGCGGGGCGTTTTTGCCGGCCCTGCTAGTGGTGGGACTGAACGGCTATCTGGTCGCCACAAATTTTCCCTACTACTTTACCTACTACAATCCCGCGCTTGGCGGAATTACGGCGGCGGCCAAAAACATCACCATCGGCTGGGGTGAGGGGATGGATGAGGCGGCGGCCTATCTGAACGCCCACATGAACCCGACCAGCAACCGCGTTTCAAGCTGGTACGAGTCAACATTTGCGCCCTACTACCTGGGGCCAACTATCAGCTATTCCAAAGAAAAAGGCAAGGCGCTGGCCGGAAATTACGTGATTTTTTACATCAACCAGGTGCAGCGCGTGTTCCCGGACAGTTATCTGTTTGATTTTATTGCCAACCGGAACACGCCGGAGTATGTGGTTAATTTGCACGGGCAGGATTACGCCTGGATTTACCCCAGCCTGGGCATTGACCATTACGTGACCGACCAGACGTACACCGGCATCGGCGCGCTGCTGGCGTGGGAGTGGACCATCGGCGATGTGCCGCTGCCGCCCGGCGAAACAATTGTGTTTGACCTGTACTGGGAATTTCTGGGCAAAAAGGCCGGCGAACCATTTTTTGTGCGGCTGCTGGATGCGCAGGGCCGGGTGTGGGCCGAGGGGCAGAGTGCGCCGGTGGAATCGGCCAACCCCCCGCCGGACGAATGGCGGTACGGCCAAATTATCTACGAGCGCGGTTTTTTGCAGATTCCGCACGGGATGCCGCCCGGCGTGTACCGTGTGGCGTGGGGCATTTACACCGACGCCCCCGCCGTGACCAGCGGCGAACTGCCGTTTACCCCGGAAAAGGGTGATGACTGGGTGACGGTGGCCCACCGCGCCTACCCTAAATTCAACCTGCCGCCGGGCGCAATTGAAATCCGGCAGCCGCTGGGTAATTCGCTGGTGTTGCTGGGCGCGGGTCTGCCTGCCGGCCCTATTGCCGCGGGCGAGACTCTGCCGGTGGAGTTGACGTGGCAAGTGACCCAACCCCTGCCCGCCGATGCCACGGTTCACGTGGCGCTGCTGGATTCTGCCGGGCAGGCAGCGCAGGCCTGGTTCGATTTGTCGCTGGCAGAAACATTCAATCCGGCAGATACCGTGTGGCAGCCGGGCGATGTGGTTACCACACGCTGGTCGCTTGATCTGCTGCCGGATGTGCCGCCCGGCGAGTACCGGCTCGATTTGGTCTGGCCGGATGACGTGCAGCAAACTGTGCCGGCGGGCGAAGTCACGGTGCGGTAAACATCAAAATACGCCCGGCGCGGCATTGATGGGCAAAATCTGGTCTGCCGGAACGTTGCTGTATTCCAGTGTGCGCCCGCCGGGAAAGACAATCCGCAGGTTTTCCACCGTCCGGTTTTGTCCCAGCCCAAAATGCGGGCGCGGGTCTTCTGACGAGAGGTAGCTGCTACCGGCGTGAATCTCGCGGAACTGCTGGCTGCCGTCCGGCAGAGTGGCAAAAATCTGCGTGCCCGGCACCGGCCTTGCCAGCGAAACCTCCAGCCAGTGGTTGGGTGCGGCGTTGTTTTGCAGCAGCAGTATCCCCCCGCCAATCGTTCCCACAGCCAAATCCACATCACCGTCGTTGTCGTAATCGGCGGCGGCCAGCCCGCGGGCAATTTGCGGCTCCACCTCTGCCATGCCCGCCAGCCGGCTGAAATCCCGGAACGTCCCATCGCCGCGATTGCGGTAAATGCGCATAAGTTGCCGGTCGCTCTCTTCTCCGGTGACCGGCACTTTGCCCTGCGCCGTTGCCAAATCCAGATGGCCGTCGCGGTCAAAATCCTGCCAGGTCACGCCCCAACTTGTCTGGTTCTGCCCAAAACCCTGAATGCCGATTTTAAATGTGGCGTTATCAAATTTAAGGCCGCCATCCTGCAGCGCCCGGTGGCGGTACAGGGCGCTGTACTCTTTTTCAAAATTCATCACCACCAAATCGGGCCAGCCGTCGCCGGAGAAATCACCGGCGCTGACGCCCATGCCGCTGCCGCGGTCATCCACGCCCATGCCCACAGAATCCTCGGTGAACGTGCCATCCCCCTGATTCAGGTAGAGGCGGTTGGGCTGGCCGTCGTTGGCCACGTACAAATCCAAATCGCCGTCGCGGTCAAAATCGCTGAACACCGCGCCCAGCCCGCGCTCATCGAGCCGCAATCCGGCCTGCGCGGCCACATCCTCAAACGTGCCGTCGCCGCGATTGCGGTACAGGTGGTCGGGCTGGCCCAGAAAATCCTGCGGAAAAATGCCGATGGGCTCCGGCACGGTTATTTCCAGATCGATAAAACCGGCTACGTACAAATCCACCCGACCATCGCCGTCAACATCGCCGAGGGCGGCAGCGGTGCTCCAGCCCGGTGTGTCCAGCCCGGCCTGCGCCGCCGATTCCACAAACGTACCGTTGCCCTGATTGAGCAGCAGGGC
>RFJF01000001.1 GCA_003695455.1 Chloroflexota bacterium | reverse complement strand
CCCAGTTGCCACACCTCCTGACTTGAGGCCGGCGCCAGTTTGGTATTCCCAATCAGTCCAAAAGGTGACGAATGTCTGGCTGAAACGTGACATGTGTCACTACTCGACTCAATACATCTGGATTATCTTTAAGCGGGTTTGCCCTCGCAGGTTTTTAACATTCAGGACTTCAAATTCAAATCTTTTTAGAATCCATGTTAAAGGAGTAGTTTTATGGCACGTTTTGGATTGGTAATCTCTCTGCTCTTGGCTGCGTTTGCAGCAGCTCCTCCGGCGTTGGCCGCACCCATTGCACAGGAAGGCATCAGGCCGGCGCTTCCGTTGCTGTGGTGGCTAATGCCACTGGGCTCGATAGTGGCCCTGGTGATGGCCTACGTCCTTTACAGTTCGGTGGTCAAACGTGACGAAGGCACGGAAATCATGGTAGAAATTGCCCAGGCCGTGCGCGAAGGCGCAATGGCGTATTTATCACGCCAGTACCGCATTGTGGGTATTGTGTTTGCAGTATTATTTGTGATTTTGCTGGTTATGAGTTTTGCCGGTCTGCAAAGTTTTATTGTACCATTTGCCTTTGTAACCGGCGGTCTCTTCTCGGCGGTGTGCGGTTTTATTGGAATGAAAACCGCCACCAATGCCTCGGCGCGTACTGCGAATGCGGCCCGTAACAGCCTGAACGACGGTTTGCAAGTGGCCTTTCGGGCCGGGGCTGTGATGGGCCTGTCTGTGGTTGGATTTGCCCTGCTGGATACTACGCTGTGGTTTCTCATTCTCTACTACGGAACGTCACTTGATATGGCGGGCATCAGCGTGGTGCTGCTCAGCGCCGCCATGGGCGCCTCAACTCAGGCGCTGTTTGCCCGCGTGGGCGGCGGAATTTACACCAAAGCCGCCGATGTGGGCGCTGACCTGGTGGGTAAGGTTGAAGCCGGTATTCCGGAAGACGACCCCCGCAACCCGGCCACCATTGCCGATAACGTGGGCGACAACGTTGGCGACGTAGCCGGCATGGGCGCAGACTTGTACGAATCTTACGTAGGCTCCATTCGGGCGGCCATTGCGCTGGGCGTGGCCGCGGTGGCAACTGCCGCCGCCAACACCCCGCAACTGCTGGGCGGGCTGGTTCTGGAAGCGGTGCAAGTTCGGTACATGACCGCGCCGGTTGCCATCGCCGGCATCGGCGTCATTCTGTCAATTGTGGGTATTTACCTGGTACGTACCAAAGAAGATGCCACAATGGGTGATCTGATGGGTGCGCTCATCAGAAGCATTACCATCAGTTCTGTGCTGATTGCCATTGCCGCCATTCCAATTGTGTTGCTGCTGGGCATTCCGTGGACGTTCATCATTGCCATTGTCACCGGTTTGGTAGTGGGCGAGGTCATTGGCCGCGCCACCGAATATTACACATCCGATGAATACGGCCCCACCCAAAGTATTGCCAAACAGGGGGCAACCGGCCCCGCCACCGTCATCATTTCCGGGCTGGCGGTGGGTATGCGCTCAACCGGCATCCCGGTGGTAGCCGTTGTGTTGGGCATTGCGCTCAGTTTTTACACCACGGGCGGGCTGGTTAACCCGCTGATGGGCTTGTACGGCGTGGCGCTGGCGGCCACCAGTATGCTTTCAACGTTGGGGCTGACCCTGGCTACCGATGCCTACGGCCCCATTGCCGACAACGCCGGCGGCAACGCAGAAATGTCAAAGCTGCCGCCAGAAGTCCGTGAACGCACCGACCAGCTTGACGCCGTGGGCAACACCACCGCCGCCACCGGCAAGGGCTTTGCCATTGGCTCGGCGGCGCTCACCGCGTTGGCCCTGCTGGCCAGCTATCTGGAGCAAATCCGCGCCAGCCTGGGGCAAGCCGGCATTGATATGCTGAACGGACTGCCGGTCAAAAATATGTCGCTGGAACAATTTACCGAAGCCTACAACGTGACCTTGCTGAACCCGGCCGTTTTGATTGGTATTTTTGCCGGGGCTATGACGGTCTTCTTCTTCTCTGCCATGACAATGGAAGCTGTTGGCCGCGCCGCCGGCGCAATGGTGCAGGAAGTTCGGCGCCAGTTCCGCGAAAACCCCGGAATTTTGAAAGGTGAAGTCAAGCCCGACTACGCCCTGTGCGTTGAAATCAGCACCGCCGGGGCGCAGAAAGAAATGGTGGCCCCGTCTGTGCTGGCCATTGCCGTGCCGGTCATTGTGGGTATTTTGTTTGGTGTGGCCGGTGTGCTGGGCCTGCTGGCCGGTGGGTTGACCACCGGTTTTGTGATGGCTGTGATGATGGCCAACTCCGGCGGCGCGTGGGACAACGCCAAAAAATTCATTGAAAAAGGCAACATGGGCGGCAAGGGGTCAGACCCGCACAAAGCCACCGTGGTTGGCGACACCGTGGGCGATCCCTTTAAAGATACCACCGGCCCGTCGCTGAATATTCTCATTAAGTTGATGTCAATGGTTTCAATTGTGTTTGCCGGTCTGATTGTGGCTATTGACAGCGGGCTGGGGCTGCTGGGTCTGTTGCTGGGCGCATAATTCCCCCAACCCCAACCCCACTCGTACACTCGCACAAAAAACCACCCCCCGCCGAAAAGTTTTCGGCGGGGGGTTTTATT
>RFJF01000030.1 GCA_003695455.1 Chloroflexota bacterium | reverse complement strand
GCTCAAATCGGCTTAATTCCGGCTCGAAATTCTGTTTTTAAGATACAGTTCCTCACTAATAAGAATATCAGTGAGATTCAAGTTGTCTAAACTCAAACATAATCATAAGCAACCGAAACCCCACCATTTGCACCGACGTCTGTATTTCTTCCCAGCACCAAATAGCCATCGGGAGGGATCGGCAATGAGCCGGCAATCGTATGATTGTCTGAGCCATCCCCATTACTCAGTACACACCCGTTGATATCAATGGTACTGCCGGTGGCATTGTACAGCTCAAACCACTCGCCGTTGGCGTCTGTGACAGCGCTCGGATTAATCATTAATTCGTTAATGATTACGGGGGAAGCGACTGTTACTGTGCCGTTGGTTGACGCAAATGGTATTGCAGTGCCGGTTGGGTCTGTAAATGATGAAACGGTAACCGCAAGAATACTGTTGCCCAAACTGACGCCATCAAATGTAATAGTTGCCAAAACTATTTCCCCGCCTGCACCAACTGCGGAGATTCCTGTTAACGCAACAACGTTGTTTGGCAGAACATTGCAAAAACTAAAACTCATGACATGGGAAGGGTCGGCGGCGCAATTTGCGGTACTGGTATTCACCACGGCCCCGTCATATTGAATATTGATTGTGAATGCCCCCAATTTAACGCCGGATGGAATTGTTGCAGTGAGCGTCACGGTTACCCCGGCGGATGTCAGCCGAGTGACACCGGACCCTATCTTGATAGTTGCCGTTTCCTGAGTTGTCACGGGGCCGCCAAATTTTGGAGGTTTGTTAGTAATCGGATATTCCGTAACAGAAGCTTCGGCAAAAGAGGCGGAAACCGGAGCAATTAGTGTGATACAAATTATTGTTAACATGGTGGCAATAACAGCCGGGAACACGATGAATTTTTGTGCGTTTCTCACGCTACCCTCCAAATTTTTTAATTCAAGGAGTTGAGGCCGGACACAAGACATTGCTGATTCCAACTTCACATTGCAAAATAAAAAGCGCGTCAACTACATTGCACAAACTGTCGTTGCTAACATCACAAAATGCGGTATAGAGGCTGTCGGCAGGCATTGGCACAATACAGGAATTTGTAGCATGCCGCATCCCAACTTCTTTTTGCAGAATAAACAGCGCGTCAATCACATTCCGCATCCCATCGCAGCTTACATCACCTTGGGGCAAAAGAGTTAAGTCTGTTTGATGGATATCCTTGTCACCGGACCACAGCAATACAGGAATGTTGTTTGCCCGCACACCGTTAATAAAAAAATCAACGGTTTCGCCGCTCCGCATGCCGGCGATGGTCGGGCTTACCGAGGTATCTTCGCCGTAGATGGGCATGGCCCCGTAGCTGCCGGCGACCGTCACCTCCGCACAGCCAACCGTGTCGCCGCGCGGACTTTTGGCCTCGACCAGCGTCCCGGCCGGGGCGGACAACCCGTTGACGTTGATACTGCCGTAGGCGTAGCTGATGAACGGCGTATTTTGAACAACACAGGTTGGCTGGGCCAACACCCGCGCCGCGTCGCCGTCCATCGCCACCCCCACCCCCAGCCCGCAGAATACCGCACCAACCAGCGCCCACTTAAGCAGACGTTCTTTTATCACCCTAACCGATTTTTGGCCCACTCTACTTCTCTTTCACCACAATCGGCAGATAGGTGTCCACCCCCACCCCGCTGAGGTTGTTCAGATGCGTGGCCCAGTCGTCCTGCCACGCCAGCGAACTGCCGCTTTCCGCGGCAACGCCGTTGACATAGAACGTCAGCGCCTCCCCATCGCGGAAACCGTCAATCGGCGGATTGGCCGTGGCGTCTTCGCCAAAGACCGGCAGCAGGCCAAACTTGCCCTCGTGCTGCACCACAAAACAGCCGGCCAGCCCGCCGCGCGGGGTGCGCACCTCGACTTTGGTGCCAGCCGGCGCGGGCCGCCCGTTGACCTCCACCGGCCCGTACACCAACGTGCGGTACGGCGTGGGCAACACGCCTTCGCAGGTCGAACTGGCAGCGGCGTTGAGTTCTGCGCCGCTCACGCCGGAGGGATAGGTCAGGCTGAGCGCCTGGGTAGCGAAAATCAGGTAGCCCTGGCCGGGAACCATCGTCCGGAGCGGGTTGTATTCAGGCGGCAGTGAGGCGTCGAAGGCCTGATCCAGACTCAGCACCCGCTGGTAATTCCCGGCGATGGATTGCAGGGCCTGGGTCAGCGGCAGGGTGGCGTGGGGCAGGTAGCCCACCCAGTTCCAGCCCTGATGCAGGGCCAGCGGCGTGGTTTCGCTGACGGGGCTGCCTTCCAGCAGCAGGCTGGCCCCCACCCGGTCGGTGACGCGGATGTAGTAGCCCTGCCCGGCACGGATGGCGCTCAGCGTGTTGAACGGGTCGGCCAGTTCCGTGGAGTAGATGCCGTGTTCGCCCAGCACCCGGTCGTAACGCCCGTCGAGCGTTTGCAGGGCTTGCGCCGGAGTGGGCGTATCGGGGGCAATCCGGGCAGAGAGCAGTTGCCAGCCCGCGCCCAGCACAAACGATTGCCCCTCGACCGTACCGTTGGCCTGCGCCGTAATGGCCAGCGCCGCCGCGCCCATCGTCTCGCTGCACCCGGCCCCGGAATATTGAATGCGATAGTAGTAGGTGTTGCCCGGTACGGCGCTGGTATCCGTCCAACTGTACGAAACCGGGGTGGTGCCGGTGAAATTGCCGCAGGTCCGGCTGCTCGGCTCGGTGTGCAAATCAATCCAGGCCAGCGAATCGGTGGAGCGGAAAACGGTGAAACCGGCGTTGTTGATTTCGGTGGTGGTGCTCCACTCTACGTTGACCGCGCCGCCGCTCCAGTAGGCCAGGAAACCGGAGAATTCAACCTGCGGTGTGCCGGACGAGGCCGGCGGCGGGGTAGGCGCGGCCGGGGCTGTTCCCGGATAGCGGCGGGTAATTTCAGACAGGGCGATTTCACTGATGACGGGGCTGCCGCCGCCCGTTTCTGCAACAGAAACAATCAGTTCGCCGTCGGCGATATCGGCAGGCGGAACCGCGGTGAAGATGTGCTGCACCTGCGGCCCCACGGTCACGGTTTGGGCCAGCGTGCCGTCAAAGCGGACATCCTGCTGGCGGCCTGCGCTGTCGCCCTCGTAAAAAGTCAGCCCCAGATTGTAATTTTTGGCCGGGTCAAGATTGCTGAATTTGTACTGCACCGGGCCGGGATCGCCGAAGCGCACCGTTTTGTCCGGGTTGCTGCCCCAGCCGTCAAAGGCGTCGCTGGCGGCGGCCGGGTCAAAGCCGCAGTCATTTTGGGCCGACCAGCTACTTTCGCCCGGCCCGCTGTCGCGATAGCAGTGGCGAATTTCCCGCAAGTCAATCAGGTTGACCAGCGGCCCGCTCAGCCCGTCGGCCCGCAGCAGCGACAGGTCAATGGAGCCGTCGGCATAATCGGCCGGGTCGAGCAGAATAGAGACGGTTTGCAGGGTGGTGGTGACGGCCGTGCTTCCCGCCGCCGAGGCCTGGTACAGCCCCAGGTCGCTCTCGCCCACCTGCCAGCCATCCACAAAAATGTTGAGCCAGCGCTGGCCACTGCACAGGGCAAAGGTTAAATCCAGGTGGTAGGCCCGGCCAGGCAGCAAGTTGTCAAAGCGATAATCCAGGCTGTTGACGCTGCTGGCCTGGCGGTAGGTCTGCTCCGGATTACTGCCGCAGGCGCCGACCACCGTGCCGGTCATCGTCCGCCCGTAGCCCAGCGCGGCGCTGTAAAATGGGTCGGACAGGGTGACAGTCGCCCCGGCCACATCGGCCTCACCGGCGTTACTGATGACCGCGCTGACGCTGACCGTTTCGCCGGCACGGGCCAACAATCGAAGGCGGATGGTGAAAAATGTCACGGTCAGCATGTAAAACCCTCCCAAATTGGTGCGGTATCCCCGGCAGCGGGGCGCAAATGACAGCAGTGTCTGGATTGTCAACGGACTCGCGGGGACGCTGCCCGGCCTCCCGGTGGCAGCGAGTGATTTGGGGGCTCAATCGCCCGGCAGCAGCCGGCGCGATGAACCGTGGCTTATCCCCACCTTCGATAATAGCACAAAAAGGGGGGAGAAATATTGCAGTTTCATTGCAAAATAATTCGGGCTGAATTATTGGAGGTGCTCAGCAATCAGGGAGAAGAAATCGGGAATAATGCCGGAGGTTTTTGTCACACATCCCGTTTAACATTCACGCCTGGGTAGTGGTCACATAGTAAGTGATAAAT
>RFJF01000029.1 GCA_003695455.1 Chloroflexota bacterium | reverse complement strand
GACCGGCGGGTAGCCAACTGGCTGGCGCAATTTTCCCCGCAGGCAGCCACCGTCAAACAGCGAACCGGGCTGAAACTATCGCCCCACTACGGCGCGGGCAAACTGCGCTGGTATCTGGAACACGTGCCGGCGGTGGCCCGCGCTCACCGCGCCGGAACGCTTGCTTTTGGGCCGCTGGCCGCGTTTCTCATTTTTCACCTGCTGCGCGATCATCCGCGCAAGGTTGACCACGCCAACGCCTCGCGCAGCCAGTTGTGGAATCTGGACAGCCGCGACTGGGACCCGTGGCTGCTGGAGATGTTCGGCGTGCCGGCGGAACCCCTGCCGGCCTGCTGCCCCATTCTGCACCGCTACGGCACGCTTGCCGCCGCCGGTATTCCGCTGACCGCCGCCAACGGCGATCAAAATTCGGCCATTTTTGCGCTGGGCAAACCCCGTCGAGATACAGCCGTGGTCAACATTGGCACGGGCGCCTTCATTTTGCTGCTCACCGGCGGAGCGCGAATTCCATACCCCAACTTGCTGGCCGGGCTGGCCAGCAGCAGCCAGACTTCCGCCGAATATCTGCTGGAAGGCACGGTCAACGGCGCGGGCGCGGCGCTGACTTACGCCGCCCAACGCCGGCACATTGCCGACATCACCCAAAATTTACCGCGTTGGCTGGCCACGGTAGAACGTCCACCGGTGTTCCTCAACAGCATTGGCGGGCTGGGTTCGCCGTGGTGGGCGGCAGGCCCCGCGCCGCAGTTCATCGGCCGGGCCGATGAACCCGCGCTGCAAGCCGTGGCCGTGGTCGAAAGTATCCTCTTTTTGCTGCACGCCAATTTGCAAGCCATGCTGGATGCCGGGCAGCCAGTGCGCCGGATTCAGATTAGCGGCGGGCTGGCCCGGCTGGATGGCTTGTGCCGGCGGCTGGCAAACCTGTGCGGACTGCCGGTTTACCGTCCGGTAGAAACCGAGGCCACCGCGCGCGGCATCGCCTGGCTGGCCGCCGGGCAGCCGCAAAAATGGCCCAAACCGGGCCGGGGGCGCATCTTCCGGCCTGCCCCCGATTCCGGTTTGCAGGAACGATACCGCCTGTTCCGGCAACAAATCGGGTAGCCGCCGCGGATGGTTTGACTCCTCTTTTTTTTGGGAATATACTCCACTCAAAATTAGTAAACTTGGAGAATCGCCATGATTTTTGTTTTGGGGATTTTGGCCGTGGTGATCGCTTACCTGTCCGGGTCAATCCCGGTGGGGTATCTGGTGGCGCGGGCCTACGGCGTGGATGTGACAGCCTCCGGCAGCGGACGAATTGGCGGCACCAACGTTCTGCGGGCCGCCGGAGTTACGGCCGCCGGGCTGACCGTGATGGGCGATGTGTTCAAGGGGCTGCTGCCGGTCTACTTTGCCAAACAGCTTTTGCCGATTTTTGCGCTGCTGTTGAATAACGGCGTGGCGCAGGATAATATGGTGGCGCTGTTTGTGGCGCTGACCATGCCGGCGGCAGTACTGGGCCACAATCATTCCATTTTTCTGGGATTTAAAGGCGGTGTGGGCGCGGGCACGGCCATCGGCGCGCTGGGCGGAGCCAGTTTTCCGTCGGCGCTGCTGTCTGCGGCCTGCGCGCTGGTGGCGCTGGCTGTCAGCCGCTACGCCTCCATTTTGTCCACCACCGTAGCCATTACCGGCATCATTTTCTTTGTGATTTTTGCGGCGCTGGGCTACATCCCCTTTATTTACGTGCTGGGGCCGGTGCTGGTGGCGGCAATTATCATCAACGCCCTGCGGCCCAATTACGCCCGTATCCGGGCCGGCACCGAACGGCGGGTGGGCGGCAAAAAAACCGAAAACATCACCAAAATTTAGGGTAGATTCCAGAATACAGACACAACCCAAACACCTCTTTCTGTATTCTGATATTTGACCCCCAAACATTCCCCATGGCTCATGTTGAAATAGATTTGCACACCCACACCACGGCCTCGGACGGAACGCACACCCCCGCCGAACTGGTGGCCCGCGCCGCGCGGCGCGGCGTGCGCGTGCTGGGCATTGCCGACCACGACACACTCGACGGCATTGCCGGGGCGCAGGCCGCCGGGCGCGAGTTGGGTGTGGAGATTGTGCCCGGCGTGGAATTCAGCACCCGCCACGAGCGCGCCAAACATTTTGTGGGAATTCACTTACTGGGGTATTTCATCAACCCGGCACACCCGGCGCTGCTGGAAATGATGGGCAAAATCAAGCAGGGGCGGCTTGAGCAAAAATCAGCCAAATCAAAAAACTGCAATCATTTGGGTTTGACATCCCGGTAGATGCCGTGCTGGCGCGCGTCACCGGTGTGCCGGGCCGTCCGCACATTGCGGCGGTGCTGATGGAGCGCAATCCGGGCCGCTTTGAAACCATGCAGCAGGTATTTGATGAATATTTGGGGGCGGGCAAAAAGGCGCACATGGCGCGCCCCTTCAGTCTGACCGTGGCTCAGGCGATTGCGCTGGTGAAAAACGCAGGCGGTGTGCCGGTGCTGGCCCATCCCGGTGTGTACAGCGGTATTGACCCCATCGCCGCGGTTCGCAATGCCCACGCCGCCGGGCTGGAAGGTGTGGAGGTGTTCTACCCCTACGGCGGGCCAGATGGCGGACGATGGGTGGCCCGCATCGAGGCGCTGGCGCGGGAATTGGGGCTGCTGCAAAGCGGCGGCACCGATTTTCACGGGCGGGCCGGTGAATCGGTGGACGTGGGCGATGTGGGGTTGACTCCCCGGCAATTTGCCGCACTCAAAACCGGCTGGCAGCAACTGCGCTCAAAACGACCGGCTGAAAAAGTTTAAGGTTTAAAACCACTAAATACAGGTTAAAAATCCTTTACACACCCTGTATATAGTGTTACAATGAATTCAAGCGACTGGGCAAGTCAGGTATAAAGTCACAATGTTCCCGCAACAACACAAACTCTTGCAATCAAAAACTGAAGAAACAAGGCCGGCGCCTCTTCCGGAGCCGGCCAAAATAGTTATATCTACCCGAATTCAGGTTGCTGTGCCTCAACGGGTTTTCTGACCGCCGCATTTCCATCAAATGCAGCGGTTTTTTTATGACAAGTTTATTTCATCCCGATTTTTACCGATGCAGGAGGGAAAAGAAGAGATGGTGGAAAAATATTCGATTGCCGTGGCAGGAAATATGGGCGTGGGCAAAAGCAGCCTCACCCGGATGCTGGCCGATGAGTTGGGCTGGACACCGTTTTACGAAGCCGTGGATGACAACCCCTATCTGGCTGATTTTTACACTGATATGCCCCGCTGGAGTTTCCATTCGCAGCTTTTTTTCCTGTCCCGGCGGCTGCGCTACCACCGGCAGATTGCTAACCACCCCAATCACGTGGTGCAGGACCGCAGTGTGTACGAGGACGCCGGCATTTTTGCCCGCAACCTGTTTCATCGAAAAAATATGACCCCCCGCGATTACCAGCTCTACCGTGATTTGTACGAAGAATTCATCCAGATTGTGCCGCCGCCCAAATTGATTGTTTACCTCAAGGCCAGCATTCCCACGCTGATCGAGCGCATCCACCGCCGCGGACGCGATTTTGAGCAGGACATCTCGCCGCTGTACTTGCAGCAACTCAACGAGCTGTACCGCGAGTGGAGCGAGGATTTTACCCTGTGTCCCATTCTGACCATTGAAACAGACCTGCTGGATTTTGTTCGATTTTCTGACGATTTTTACGTAATCAAGGACCAAATTCTCAATGCCCTGGGGCTGCGGGAAAAAGTGCTGGTCCGGCACGTGTAACCACCAACCCGTTACTGCCAACTGGCCTGCTGTAAGCAGGCCAGTTTTTGATTCCCCGAACCGGCAAAATCCGGTTATAATGGTTGTAACGAAAGAGACAATACCCTCACAGGAGGCAACCTGGTGGACAGTACAAACTCGCTTGGCCCGGACAAACTTTATCGAAGATGCGACCCCAATCAATTTACCTTTAAAACCACCGCCGATGTGGAATCACTGGAGGGCCTGATTGGGCAAACACGCGCAGTAGAAGCGGTGCAATTTGGCATCGGTATCCGGCAGGAAGGGTACAATTTGTACGTACTGGGGCCGCACGGCACCGGCAAACACACCGCAATCAGCCAGTTTCTGGAACAGAAATCGGCCACCGAACCTGTGCCCAACGATTGGTGTTACGTTAACAATTTTGAAAACCCGCAGAAACCACGTGCGCTGCGCCTGCCGGCGGGTCAGGCTTGTGTACTGCAACAAACCGTTGAAACGTTAATTCAGGAATTGCATACCGCTATCCCTGCCACATTTGACGGTGATGATTACCGCACCCGCAAAGCGGCACTGGAAGAAGCGCTCGCAAAAAAGCAGGATGAGTATTTTAACAATATGCAACAGCGCGCCAAATCAGAAAACTTTGCGCTCATCCGCTCACAGGCCGGGCTGGCGTTTGCCCCGCTGCGAGAAGGGCAAGTCATCAGTCCGGAGGATTACCAGAAACTCCCCAAAGAAGAACAGGAGCAAATTGAAACGCGCCTGGGCGCATTGCAAAATGAACTGCAAGCCACCATTAAAAAAATCCAGCAACTGGAACGCAAACACCGTGAAAACATTCGCCAGCTTGACCGCGAAATTGCACTCTTTGCCGTGGGCCACCTGCTGGATGAAATCCGTGAAAAATTCAGCGACCAACCGGCTGTGCTGGCCCACCTGGATGCCATGCAAAATGATATTGTGGACAACGTTGATGATTTCCGAAAAAAGGATGAAGATGTTGCCCCTGTGCTGTCCGGCATTCCGGTGCCGCGCGCGCTACAGGGGCCGCCCTCTACGCGGCGGTATCAAATCAATGTACTGGTAAATAACACCACCACCAAAGGTGCACCGGTTGTTTACCAGAATCACCCCACCTACCCCAACCTGATTGGCCGGATGGAACACATCATGTCCCATGCCGGAACGCTCATTACCGATTTCACGCTCATCCGGCCCGGCTCACTGCACCAGGCAAACGGCGGCTACCTGATCATTGACGCCCACAAAGTGCTGAGACAACCTGAAACATGGGAGGCGCTCAAGCGGCTTCTCCGCGCCCGTGAAATCACCATTGAGTCTTTAGGGCAGCAATACGGCGTTATTAACACTATCTCGCTTGAGCCGGAACCCATCCCGCTGGATGTCAAGATTGTGTTAATTGGTGACCGGATGCTCTACTATTTGCTATGCGAACACGACCCTGACTTTAGCGAGTTGTTCAAGGTGGTGGTAGATTTTGAAGAAGAGATGGACCGCACGCCGGAAAACAATTTGCTTTACGCCCGGCTCATTGGCACGCTGGCAAAAAAAGAAAGTTTGCGCCACTTTGACCGCACCGCTGTAGCCCGCGTCATCGAGCACTCCTCGCGGATGGTGGGTGATTCTGCCAAACTTTCTACCCGCATGCAGGGCGTTGCCGACTTGCTACGCGAAGCCGATTACTGGGCCGGACAGCACGGCAACGGCGTTGTTACCGCCGCCGATGTGGAACAGGCTATTAACGCCCAAATGCAGCGGAACAGCCGCATCCGGGAGCGAATGCAGGAGCAAATTGAGCGCGGCACCATTTTAATTGACACCGACGGCGAGCAAATTGGGCAAATTAACGGCCTGTCTGTGCTGAGCATGGGTCAGTTTTCATTTGGCCGCCCCAGCCGGATTACGGCCCGCGTGCGGCTGGGCCGGGGTAAATTTGTGGATATTGAACGCGAGGTTGAACTGGGTGGGCCGCTGCACTCCAAAGG
>RFJF01000358.1 GCA_003695455.1 Chloroflexota bacterium | reverse complement strand
TGGGGGGTGTGTTCAAAACCCAGAACAGGCATGTTCATCAGGCAGGGGGTGGGAAGGTAGAGGAGAGGGTGTTCGGCGGCGATGGCGGGCGCTTCCACCAGCACGCGCTGGCGAAGAATAGCGTTCATCGAGGCGAGAATCATGCCAGTGATGGAACGCGGCGGGCGGGGGCGATGGCAGTTTCCCCCCGCGTCCAGCACCACAATCGAAGTGGCGCCCAGTTTGAGCGCCGGGCGCAAGGGCACGTGAGCCGTCAGCCCGCCGTCCACGTACAGCCTGCCGCCGATTTTCACCGGCGGGTAGATGCCCGGAATGGCGGAGCTGGCGAGAAGGGCGGGGCGAATGCGTCCGGCGGTGAAGAGGACGCCGTGGTCGGTCAGCAGGTCGGTTGCCAGTGCACCGAAGGGGAGGCGGAGCTGCTCGATGTGACCGGTGGTCAGGTGGCGGCAAATCAGCGAGGCGAGTTCGCCCTGGTGGAAGAGACTGATGCGCGTACTCAACAACCGGCGGGCCTGCGCCAGCCAGTTGCCGGGGAAGATGTGACGGCGGCTCAGCCCGCGCCAGATTTCTTCCAGCACCCGCGCCCCCTCCGCCAATCCCCGGTCGGCGATGACGGCGCCGTTGATGGCCCCCACCGATGTGCCAACGACGAGGTCGGGGTGCAGGCCGGCCTCCGCCAGCGCCTTCAGCATGCCAACCTGAATGGCGCCCAGGTTGGCGCCGCCGGAGAGGACGAAGGCGAGGGGACGGGGGAGGGCATTGCGCCAGCGAGTTTCCACGGTCGGCATCCTTTTGCGATAGCCCGGCACAAAACCGCCGCCGGGCGGTAAAACGTTCCATTTGTTGGACGGCCCGGCGGCGGTGTCTCTTACCAACAGTGCGACGCGCCTGGGGAGTGCGTCGCACCGGATGGGCGGTATGCTGTGACCGCCGTCAGTTCTTCAGCACCAGCGGCAGGTACAGGGAGGAGAAGTTCTGGCTGACGACGCGCCGGAAGGGAAGGCCGTGCTGCATGGCTTGCGCCACGTTGCCGGCGGCGTCGGCGGCCTGGAAGAAGTACTCGATGGGGCTGCCGGGGGCAGACGTCTCCCCCTCGAAGTAGCCGGTGTCAGGGTTGTAGTGCAGGTCGAGGGGCGTCCACGTGTTTTCATTGAGCCGGCGGTACAGCACCAGAACGCGCCGGAAGTCGGCGGGGTCGTCCTGATTGTCCGTCAGCAGGGCGCGGAAACCCAGGGTGGTGGAAGTGGCGGTCGCTTCCGTCTGCCAGAAGGCGGGCGGGGTGAAATCGGTGGTGCTGAAGGGAGCGTGATACACCTCGAAGAGAAGGTTCGTGTAGAGGCGTTGGGTGCCGGTGATGCCCTGCCGGCTGCCGCGAAACTGTCCCGGTGTGAGCACCAGCCGGTCGTGCGATTGGCCGTCCACGCCGAGGAAGCGGTTGATGGTGGACATCTGGGCGGGATACCAGCCGGTATCGGGATACAGCGGCTCCGGTTTGGCGTACACGTCATCGGTGATGACGCGGGAGATGACGGGGTTGAAGTTGGGGAAGTCGGTGAACGTCCCGCCGAGGAGCATCGCGCCGTGGGCAACCAGGTTGGCGCGGTGAATGTTGCGGCTGGTACGGGGCAGGATGGGCCTGCCGCCCGCCACGTGAACGTCCACCTCGCCGGCGAGGGTGTAGAAGGCGCCCAGCGTCGCCAGCGAGCCGGTGCCGGTGAGAGATGTGGTGACGTACCCGGTGAGGGGGAAGGAGAGTTCGAGGGTGATGGCGTTGGCGTTGGCAATTCGCAACGACACTCCCTCCGGCGGGAGGGTGGTGGTGACGGGGGTTCGCACGGCGAGCATGGGCAGCCCGTAGAGGGTCATTTCCGCCAGGGCTTTTTCATCGTAGTTGCTGAGGGAACCGGCGGCGAGGGCGTTGAAGTATCGCTGTTTGGCCCGCATCAGCGCCCGTCCCACCGTCGGCGGGGTGGAGGGGCCTGCCCAGTAGCCCAGTTCTTCCACAAAATTGGTCATGATGCGTTCGGAGTAGGCAACCAGGTCGCTGTCGCCGTAGCCGAAGCCGGTGTTGCCGATGAAAGTCGCCCCGCGTTTGAGGAAAGCCTGCGCCCAGTCGGTGGCGGTGCGCTGGCTGAGGGCGTTCACATCGTCCACGTTCAGCCCGGAATGGCAGCCCACCGAAAAGACGAGGGAGGAGGAGTAGACGGTGGTATCGGTGAGCACTTCCGTGGCGAAGACATCGTTGGTGTCGTTGGGGAAGAAGGAGTAGTGCTGGAAGTGGGAGTTGAGGGAGTTGAGGCGGTAGGCCGTCCCCCGGTTGAAGAAGAGGTTGCGAAAATCATTGCCGCCCCAGGTGTCGTTGATGAGGTCGGTGTTGAGGGACACCCCGTAGCCGAGGGAGAGGGTGCGGGAGATGTACTGCGCCTGGTCGGTCAGAAAATCGTAGCCGGAGACGAAACCATCGGTGGCGGAGATGACGGGTTGCGCCAGGAAGGTGTTGATGGTGGTGACGATGTCCTGCGGGCTTTCCACCAGCCGCCCGATGGCGAAGTGGGGCAGGTACAGTTCGCGCCCTTTGAAGGGGAGGGGGAGGAGGCCGGCGTAGTAGTCATCGGAGAGGAAGTAGCGCAGAGCCAGCGAACGGGAGAGGGTGGGGGTGTAGGCGATGGGGGCGTAGTGGCGTTCGTTGGCGATGAGGGCTTCATCGCGCAGGCGGCGTTGGGGGATGGCGCGGTCATCGCCCACCAGGACGATGTATTCCAGGTTGGGGTAGGCGGGCACCAGCTGGTAGAGGAGGGCTTTGATGCTGCCGGCGACGAAATTGGCGGCGCAAGGGCTGGACGGGTCGGCGTCCCACAGGGCGTAGGCGCTGGCGATGGGGGCGTACCGGGACAGGTTGACGATGGTGCCGCTCACCCGGTTGCTGAGTGTCACCAGGGTGGGGCTGAGCACCGAGCCGAGGTAGGCGGTTCCGGTGGGGTAGAGCTGATTCAGCCGGTCGCCGGGGTAAAGGATGAGGGTGTGAACGCCGGTATCGGTGAGGGGGCGGGTGTAGGTGGTGGGAATGGTGGCGGTGATGGGGGCGCACGCTCCCGGCTCCTGCCCGACGTTCACCGTCAGGGTGTAGGCGGAGCCGACGAAATCGGTGACGACCGGCCCGACGACGGCCAGGTAGTACGGCCCGTACAGTTCGTGGGTGTTGTAGACGATTTGCTCGGTGGTGATGCCGGGGGTGACGGAGAGAGCCACCAGCGTGCCGATGTCTTCCGAGTTGCCGATGGCGCCGATTTGCCCAATCGCCCCGATTTGCCCAATCGCCCCGATTTGCCCAATCGCCCCGATTTGCCCGATGTCCACCAGATTGCCGATGGCGCCGATTTGCCCAATCGCCCCAATCTGGCCGATGGCGCCAATTTGGCCGATGGCGCCAATCTGCCCAATCGCCCCGATTTGCCCGATGTCTCGCACCTGGCCGGTTTCCTCGTTCACGCGGGGGGCGAAGAGGAACATGTCGAAATCTTCCTGCACGGTCAGGGTGGCGGTGACGATGGAGCCGGGGGTGGGGGTGTCAATGCGATACCAGCCCGCGCCGATGGTGCTGAGGGGGGCTTCTGCCACCGGCACATCGGGGGTGAGGGAGAGGGCGGTTTCGCGGGTGTTGTGGGGCACTTTCACCGTGACCACCGTCTCATCCGGGGTGGGATCGGCCAACCCCAGGCTGTCGGTGACGGTGAGGGTGAAGGTGAGGATGCTCGCAGAGGAAGGGGCGATGAAGGTGGTGACGCTCAAAGCGGGGCTGAAGTTCACCGCCGGGCCGCCGGTCTGCTGCCAGCGATAGATCAGCGGCAGGTTGCCGTCCGGGTCGCTGCTGGCCGCGCCGTTCAGGATGACGGTCGTGCCGGTGTAGACGGTCTGGTCGCTGCCCGCGTTGGCGATGGGAGGCTGGTTGATGAACGCTACGGTGACGGTCACGCTATCGGTGCCGGTCAGTCCGCCGGTGTCGGTTACGCGCAGGCTGAAGGCCAAGACGGTGTCAAGGGTGATGGGGGCGGTGAAGGTGGGGGTGACGGCGTGGCGGTTGCTGAGGCTGACGCCCGGGCCGCCGGTCTGCGTCCAGTCGTAGGTCAGGGGGTCGCCGTCCGGGTCGCGGCTGGCGGAGCCGTCCAGGGTGACGGTTGTCCCGGGGCCGACCGTTTGCGGCGCACCGGCGTCGGCGATGGGGGGCTGGTTGGCGGCTGCGCCAAAGGTGATGGCAAAGACGCTGCTCGAGGTGGTGCCGGCGTAGAGGTTGTTGGGCGACTGGGGGTCAATGGCCAGGGCGTAGATGCCGCTGGTCAGACCGGTGTTGTCGGCAGCCCAGTTTGCGCCGCCGTCGGCGCTTTTGTAAAAGCCGCCGCTTGAGCCGGCGTAGACGTTGGCGGGGGTCTGGGGGTCAATCGCCAGGGCATAAACAAAGTTGCTGCTCAAGCCGTTGTTGATGGCGATCCAGTTTGCGCCGCCATCGGTGCTTTTGAAGACGCCGCCGCCGTTTGTGCCGGCGTAGACGGTGGCGGAGGTTTGGGGGTCAACCGCCAGGGCATAAACAAGGGGGCTGGTCAGGCCGGCGCTGGCTGCGATCCAGTTTGCGCCGCCGTCGGTGCTTTTGAAGACGCCGCCGCCCCCGGTGCCGGCGTAGAGGGTGTCCGGCGACTGCGGGTCAATCGCCAGGGCGTAAACATTGAAATTAGCCAGGCCGTTGTTGATGGCGATCCAGTTTGCGCCGCCGTCGGTGCTTTTGAAGACGCCGCCGAGTGTACCGGCGTAGAGGATGGTGGGCGTTTGGGGGTGGGTCGCCAGGGCGCGGACGGTGGTATTGGTCAGGCCGGTGTTGATGGCGTTCCAGTTTGCGCCGCCGTCCGTGCTCTTGAAAATGCCGCCGCCGTTTGTGCCGGCGTAGAGGGTTGTGGGGGTCTGCGGGTCAATCGCCAGGGCATAAACGGTGGTGCTGGTCAGGACGTTGCTCCAGACGCCGCCGCCGCTGGTCGTTTTGAAGGCGCCGCCGCCGAGTGCACCGGCGTAAAGGGTGGCCGGCGTTTGAGGGTCAATCGCCAGGGCGAGGACCTGGAGATTGGTCATACCGGTGTTGGCAGTATTCCAGTTTGCGCCGCCGTCGGCGCTTTTGAAGACGCCGCCGCCGTATGTGCCGGTGTAGAGGGTGGCCGGCGTTTGGGGGTCAATCGCCAGGGCGTAGATAGTGGCATTGGTCAGGCCGGTGTTGGCGGCGTTCCAGTTTGCGCCGCCGTCGGTGCTTTTGAAGACGCCGCCGCCGTATGTGCCGGCGTAGAGGGTGGCCGGCGTCTGCGGGTCAATCATCAGGGCTCGAACGTTGGTATTGGTCAGGCCGGTGTTGGTCCAATTTGCGCCGCCGTCGGTGCTTTTGAGGACGCCACCGCCTCCCGTGCCGGCGTAGAGGGTGGCCGGCGTCTGGGGGTCAATCACCAGGGCGTAGATAAGGGGGTTGGACAGGCCGGTGCTGGCTGCGCTCCAGTTTGCGCCGCCGTCGGTGCTCTTGAAAATGCCGCCGCCGGCTGTACCGGCGTAGAGGGTGGCCGGTGTCTGAGGGTCGATTGCCAGGGCATAGATGTTGGTACTGGTCAGACCGGTGTTGATGGGGATCCAGTTTGCGCCGCCGTCGGTGCTTTTGAAGACGCCACCGCTTGTGCCGGCGTAGAGGGTGGCCGGCGTCTGGGGGTCAATCGCCAGGGCCTGGACGCGGGTGGTGGTCAGGCCGGTGTTGGCCGCGTTCCAGTTTGCGCCGCCGTCGGTGCTCTTGAAGACGCCGCCGTTTGTGCCGGCGTAGAGAGTGGACGGCGTCTGGGGGTCAATCGCCAGGGACAGGATGTTGAAATTGAACAGGCCGTTGTTGGTGGCGTTCCAGGTGGCGCCGCCGTCGGTGCTTTTGAAGATGCCGTTGATGTCTGTCCCGGCGTAGAGGATGGTGGGCGTTTGGGGGTGGGTCGTCAGGGCATTGATGTACCCCCCTTCCGGCCCGATGCCCGTCCAGACATTGTTTCCGGCGGGCACGGTGCGGGGCAGACCGAGGATGAACAGGGTTGCCAGCAGGCCAACAAACAGCGCTTTTCCACACAAAATTGCTCGTTGCACAACATATCTCCTTGTCAATAACTATTGGGGTGTTTGGACAAGTTTTATGACAACTACTTGCGCCAAATGCGAAAACGGGTGTTTTGTCAGAAGTCCAAAACTATTTCCTGGGGTAACTGTTCGCCCGCCCTTGTGCAGAAAAACCTTCGCAAAGGTACGCAACCTGAACAGGAACTCTTGGGGTAAAGTATTGCCAAACGGCTGTGGTGAACCGCATCTATCCACTGAGGGGAGAGGAGTGGAGCCGGCTTTTCAGCCCGGCGAGGGGGATGAGGGGATTTGTCCAAAGTGGATTTCTGGCTCTGGTGGCTAGGGTAAGATCTTGAGCCGCAAGCTAGAGCCATAAAAACCAGCCCGTTCAGATGTTGGGCCGTTCAGGTAGTGGAAAATATTATTTTTTCAAATCCAGATAATAATGTTAAATTTTAGCAGGAACATTGTTGTTTGACAAAAATACAGATCGAGTTGCTCGGTTTCATGAAATCGTGGTCAGCCGTAGGGCGGGCCCTGCACTCCGAAGGGGTGCAGGGCCTGCTCTACATGGAGTAGCTCTTTCCTGGCGCAACCTGGTTTTTCGTTGCCACCACGGTTCAATGCAGTCCTGCCCGATAGTTGCAGATAGAGGAAATTGTTGCTAAACTGTATTTCACTTCATCCCAACCAATCTCAGCCCAATACAATACGTTGGTTATTTGTGGGGCGGCCTTTCCAGTCCGTCTGGTCAGGCTTGTAGGACGGCCTTTCCAGATCGTCCGGTCAGGCTGGAAGCCTGACCTACTAATGAAGTGCGCAAGTCCTGAATGTAGACGTTTTGTCAAAAGTCCAAATTTCATAACCGGGAGGAACCTGATGATGAAGCGATATTGGTTTGTCAGCATCACGGCGATTTTTGTCCTTATTGTTGCGCTGATGCCGGTCAAGAAGGGCAGCGCGCAGGGAGGCAGCCCGGTGCCGAGACCGGGAGCGCCGCAAGCAACCATGCCTGTCTTTCGGCTGACGGCTCCCGCCGTGAATCAGGGGAGCATCAGCGAATTGGGCGCCTTATTCCCCGGCATTGGCAGCAACACCCTCTTTTCCGACACCACCCACGTTGGAAGTCTCCGTTTTACAATTGTCAACACCCAAACCGGCATCTCCTTGGAGCAGTTTGCCGCTTCGGGCGGGTTTTTTGTCACCAACGTCCGGCGGGCTTTTTCGGAAACCCCGGCGATATTGGATTATGGACCCGATTTTGTCTGTAATTTTCTGCAAAGCAAGGGACTGTTTCCGGCCAAAGCCACGCCCCCTCAGGCAATGGATTGCACCGGCGGCCAACTGCCCTACCGTGAAATCCCCATTTACCTCTCGATTGTGACCCCTACCATGCGCGTAGAGGCCGGCATGAAGCCTGACCTGACGCAGGCAGTCAGCACGGTGATTCCGATTGGTCTGGTTTATCAGGTGCCGCTGGCTATTGATGTCGGCGTGGGGGCGCCAAATTATATCCCCTTAACCGGGCCGGGGGGGCACCTTTCGGTGTTGTTAACCGGCTTTGGCGATAACGAGTCGCTGGACCCGCAATACCCCGGCCTTAATGCTATTGCTTCGCCGTTTTACGGGCGGCAGTTCACAAAAATTGGCGATTATCCCATCCTCTCCGCCCGGGAAGCGACAGACCAACTCCGTGCCGGCCTACCCCCCGGAACCGTCATTACCCCCGGCACCCCCACGATGGCTTATTATGTGGACCATCCGGCAGTGACCCAAACCACTATGATACCGATGTGGGTCTTCACCGGGGCGGTGGTGAACATTGACGGCCAGGAAGTCCCCTTAAAAACGCCAATGCTGCCCGCCGTGACCGGCTTTCTGCCGGAAGTTCGCATTAACAGCCCTGCCGATAATACCCCCTACTTCCCCGGCACGCCGTTGACCGTAACCGGCCTGCTGACCAGTAGCATGGCTGGGCCGTTCACCTACACCCTGTCTGTGGACGGGGGCGGAACGCTCGATAGCGGCGTCTGGCCCGTCACCGGCACCTTCCAGCTGAATCTGGCTACCCTGCCGTTTTCGTTGACGAAAGCGGGCTGGGATAACCTGACCCTGCGCCTGAGCGTGACCGACAATAACGGCGCGGTGGGGGAGGATGCGGTTTTACTGCTGGGGCCGCATTATGTTTATTTGCCGCTGATTTTGCGAACCACCGGCAATGGTCGCCTTGTTGGGCCTCAACCCGCCCCGCCTGAACGTGCAGCCGCTCCCAACACCGCTCCCACTATGGGGGTGGAATGGATTCAATACTACAACGGAACTGCACCTAATTTGCCCGGCGTGCCGCCGGATGCGAATGGGTTTTACAACCGGCTGCGTGCCGCCGGCTGGTCGGGTCGTTTCAATTACGGCAACAACGTGGCCTGGGAAAAAGACTGGCGCGATTGTTCGCTGGGGGGGATTGACTGTTCGTGGGGAGTTGACCGCGTCCAATACGTCTACTTTGCCGGTCACGGCAGTCCGGCCCGCATCTACTTTGGGGTTAATAAAGATAACTACAGCTTCTTTGGCGGCAACGCTCGCTACCAAAATGTGCGCTGGGCCAGTTTCTCTTCCTGCCAGACTTTGCGAGCCGGGCCATATATCGGCCCCGGCAACCCGCCGCTGACCAACTGGTTCAACGCCTTCCAGGGAGCGTACATGCTGTTGGGCTTCCACAGCAACATGGCCGATGTGGCTTTTGGCGGGCCGCTGGTAGACAACATGCGCCTGCCAGTCATGTTTGGCATTGTGCCTTTGTACTTTGCCCAGCGCTCCATCCGCGAAGCCTGGGTGTTGACGGCCTTTCAAATGAACGCCGGCAAACCGGCTTATCTTTACGCCGTGGGCAATTTTAACCCGGTGAACTTTAAACTCCCCGACGCGGTCTGGCACAATTATAGCACCCCGCCGCTGACCGGCATCACCCAATATCGCTGGGTGTGGTGGGATTAACCGCTACTGGTGAGCAGGCGGCGCAAGTTTTCCGCCGCCTGCAAATCGAGCGCCGCTTCCAGCTTGCGGAAGGTGGCGATGCATGTTTCCACTGCTTCTCGCGCCGCCTTCCGCTGATTCTGCCGGGCGTGCAACCGGGCCAGACACAGGCGCGTGCAGGCCGCCTCGTAGGTTTCACTCCCTGCGGTGAGAATGGCGAGACTCTGCCGGAAGGCTTCTTCCGCCTGCGCCGTCTCCCCTCGCAAGACGGCTATTTCCCCCAGCACGCGCAGGGTTTTTCCCTCCTCGGCGCGCATCGCCAGTTCGCGCGCCAGAGCGAGGGACTTTTTGCCGTAGGTTTCGGCTTCCGGCAGGTCGTCGCAGCGGAGGGCGGCTTCGGCCATGTGGCGGTACAGTTCCGGCAGAAAATCGCGCGATTGCGCCTGTTCGTAGCACTTCCGGCTGGTTTCGAGTTGTTGCCGGGCGGCTTCGATATCCCCTTCACGAATGAGGGTAGCGCCGAGGTTCATATGAAACACCCCCACCACATACGCCGATGCGCCAATCTTTTCCAGGGCTTGAAGCCCGTCCCGGTAGAACTTCAGGGCTTCATCCAGCCGTCCCTGATTGAGAGCGATGCCGCCCAGGTTGTTGTCTATGACGGCGCAGTAGTAGATGTCTCCCAACTGGTAGAAAATTTTGTAGGCTTCATGGTAATGGCGGTCGGCTTTTGCCCATTGCCCCAGGTCGAAGTGAGCGTTCGCCAGATTCATGTGCGTTTTGGCCTGGCTGTTGAGGTCGCCGGCCAGTTCGAACAGGTCGAAGGCGCGTTGGGAGTAGGTGATTGCCCGTGCGCTGTTGCCCCGCAGACGGGTGATGAGGCCGAGCAGGTCGTAACTGCGGGCCATCACCACCATTTCGTTCAGCTTTTCGCTGAGGGTGAGGCTTTTTTCACATTGCGTCAGCGCCTGCTCGTAATCCCCCTGACGGGTGTGAATGAAGCCGGCAAGGAGGAAAAGTTCCGCCGTTTCGGCGGTCTCCTCTCCGGCGAGGGAACCCAAACCGCGTTCAATCCACTCGAAGGCGGGCGGGTATTCCCCCCGGTATTCGTGAATGCGGGCCAGCCAGCGACAGGCGCGAGCCTGGGCGTTGCGGTCGTTTTGCTCCTGCGCCAGGGCGTAGGCGGCGAGGAGATGCGCCAGAGCGTCGTCGTACTGCCCGGTGGTGGTGAGGAGTTCACCCAGGGCGGCGTGAATGGTCTGGCGTTCGGCGGCGGTTTTGCCGGCCGGGAGGTGGTCGGTGCAGGTGAAGGCTTTCTGGAAGTGGTCAATGGCATCGGCGTTGGCAAAGACTTCTTTCGCCTGCTGACCGGCCAGAATCTGGTATTGCAGCGCCTTTTCCCAATCCTGACCGGCGTAGGCGTGATGGGCAATCAGCGGCAGGACATTTTCGGCTTCCCATTGTCCCACGGAATGATTGCGTTCCAGATAAGCGGCGATTTTTCGGTGGTAGCGTTGCCGAAAGCGCGCCAGCAGACTGTGGTAGATGGCTTCCTGGGCGATGGAGTGCCGGAAAGCGTAAATGAGTTCCGGTGTGCGCTGGTTTTCCTCAAGAATCTCGTACTGTTGCAGGTCTACCAGGCACTGGTTGATGTGTTGGTGTTCTTTGGGACTGATGGCGCTGTCCAGCAGGTCGAAGGGGATGATGCGTCCGGCGACGGAGGCAATCTGGGCTGTCCAGCGACACGGCTCGCGCAGCCGGTCCAGGCGCGCCATGATGACTCCTTGCAGGGTGTCCGGCACGGCGACGGTATCCAGGTTGCCCCGCAATTCCCAACGTCCCCGCTGATTCTGCACCAGCGCGCCGCTGTTGATGAGGGTGCGCAAAACCTCTTCCAAAAAGAGGGGGTTTCCTTCTGCCCGATCCAGAATCAGCGTCCGAATCTGGTCGCTCCACGCTTCCAGCGACATGAGATTCGCCAGCATGGTTTCACTATCGCTGGAGCGCAGGCGATGCAGGGTGAGATTGGTGGCGCAGTGTTCAAATTCGCGCAGCACTTTTTCATGGATTTCCCAGCACGGTTTGGTTTTTTCCGGACGGTACATCAGGATGAACATCACCGGCGCCTGATTGGCCAGCGACAGGAGATGCTTCACCAGTTCCAGCGAGGCGTGGTCAATCCAGTGCAGGTCGTCCAGTACCACTACCAGCGGCTGCTGGCGGGCGCAGGCGGCGAGGAAGGCGTGAAAGGCGACGAAGGTGCGGCGCTGAAGGGCTTCGGCGTCCAGATAGCGGAGTTTTTGCGCCTCCGGCTCGTCGAGGGGGAGGTTGAGGAATTGTCCCAGAAAGGGGAGCGTCTCCGGGAGGGCTTCCGGCGAGAGGAGGCGTCCGGCACGCTGGCGAAGGAGATGCCAGCTCTCCGCCACGCTGGCGTTCGCCGCGATGCCGCACAAATCGCGCAGCATGTCTTGCATGAGACGGTAGCTGACCGTTTCGGTGAAGGAGAGACAGCGACCTTCCGCCCACTGAATGGGCGACTCCTCGTCGGCCTGGAGATGCTGGCGCAGTTCCAGCACCAGCCGCGATTTCCCCAGCCCCGATTCGCCGACGAGGGTGATGATTTGCCCTCGCCCGGCGCGCAGATTTTGGGCGGCGGCGGTGAGGGCTTCCCATTCCCGCCGGCGACCGACCAGCGGGGAGGTCATGCCGCGCAAACCGCGCTGTGATTCAGGGATGGCGCGTTCTCCCTGCACGCGAAAGATGGGAACGGGCAGGGATTTCCCCTTCAGCCGCACTTCCCCTTGCGATTCAAAATCGAAAAGAGCCTGCACCTTGCGGCGCACATCGCTGCTGACGATGACTTTTCCCGGCTCGGAAACCGACATGAGCCGCGCTGCCAGATTGACCTCGTCCCCCATGACGGTGTACTCGTGCCGCCACGACGCGCCCACGTAGCCGGCGAAGACGTACCCGTAACTGATGCCGATTTTTTGCCGCAGCGTTACGTCGGGCAGACCCACTTCCGCGGGGAGGGAACGGCCCAGGCCGGCAAGCGACTCTTGCATCGCCAGGGCGGCGCGCACCACCCGCTCCGGGTCGTCCTCATGCGCCACCGGCGCGCCAAAGAAGGCGAGGAGTTTGTCGCCGTGGTCGTACAGGTCAATCTTGTTCGCCACACCGCCAAAGCGATGCAGGTCGCTGGTCATGGTGGTGAAGTAGCGATTGATGGTGCGAATGATGTCCGCTTCTCGCCCCGGCCCCAGCCGCTCCACCACCTCGCTCAGGCCCAGCACGTTGGCAAAGAGGATGGCGACCAGGCGGTGTTCCCCTTCCAGGCTGGTGGCGCGGGGGTCGCTGGCGAGCCGGGCGAGGAGTCCGGCGGGCAGATAGGGGACAAAGGCATCCAGCAGTTCCACCGCCTGCCGGACGGTTGGGAGGGAAGGTTCCATCTCGGCGAAGGGGGGGAGCCGGAACGGGGCGGAGGGGGCGGGGAAAGCGGAGGCGCCGGCGCGTTCGATGTGTTCCAGGTTGACGTAGTTGTCATTGCCGTCCAGGGGCGAGGCGCGGCAGGGGACGGTGA
>RFJF01000357.1 GCA_003695455.1 Chloroflexota bacterium | reverse complement strand
GCTAACTCGCTAACTCGCTGAATCGCTGAATCGCTGAATCGCTGAATCGTTGAATCGTTGAATCGCTGAATTGCTTATTTTCAGAGGGGCCTGTTTTTATCCTTTATCCCTTCACCTTTACCCTTATTTTATACGAGGAGGAAAATATGCCGGACAATACTTTTACTGCGTTACTGCTGGAACAGGAGGATGGAAAGCAAACCGCTGCGCTCAAAACACTCAGCCGCGATGACTTGCCGGACGGCGATGTGCTGATTTCGGTGGCCTATTCCAGCCTGAATTACAAAGACGGGCTGGCTGTAACCGGCAAGGCCAAGGTGGTGCGCAGTTTTCCAATGGTGCCGGGCATTGATTTGGCCGGTACGGTGGTTGAATCTGCATCGCCGGAATTTGCCCCCGGCGATGCCGTGGTGCTGACCGGTTGGGGCATTGGCGAGAAATACTGGGGTGGCTACGCGCAAATGGCGCGGGCCAAAGCCGGCTGGCTGGTTCCCTTGCCGGAAAATCTCACCCCCAAACAGGCCATGGGCATTGGCACAGCCGGATTCACGGCCATGCTGTGCGTGTTGGCGCTGGAAGCACACGGGCTGTCTCCGGAGCAGGGCGAGGTGGTGGTCACCGGCGCAGCCGGCGGCGTGGGCAGCGTGGCCGCCGCAATTCTGGCTAATCTGGGATACACCGTGGTGGCTTCAACCGGCCGGGAATCGGCGCACGAGTATTTGCGGGCTTTGGGCGTGAGTGAAATCATTGACCGCGGCGTGCTGGGAGAAGTCAGCAAGCGGCCGCTTGAGTCCGGGCGCTGGGCCGGCGCGGTAGACACCGTGGGCGGCGATACGCTGGCCCAACTGCTCAAAACCGTGCGCCCGCACGGCAGCGTGGCGGCCTGCGGCAATGCCGGCGGCGTGGCGCTCAACACCACAGTACTGCCCTTTATTTTGCGGGGTGTCAATTTGCTGGGCATCGATTCTGTGATGTGCCCGGTTGATTTGCGGCGCACCGCCTGGCAGCGGCTGGCAACTGATTTGCCGCTGGACGCGCTGGAGCAGGTGATGCAGGTGGCCCCGCTGGCCGATGTGCCGGCGCTCAGTCAGGAAATTTTGCAGGGTAACGTGCGGGGGCGCATTGTCATTGACGTGAATGCGTAGCGCCTGCCGCGGGACGCGGCAAATTGCCGCGTAAAAAACGGCGCGCAGTCTCGGCCAGAATTGCCGCACCGGCGGGCATGACTGATTCATCAATGTCAAAAATGTTGGTGTGATGGTTGCGCGCCACGCCGTCCGGGGTGGCCGCACCCAGCAAAAACATGGCGCCCGGCGCCTGTTGGCACATATACGCAAAATCTTCGGCGCCCATGCCCATGGGCGCTTGCTGCACCATGCCTGGCCCCACCAAATCCGACGCCACCGTTTCAATCCAGCCGGTCACGGTGGGGTCGTTCCAGGTAGCCGGGTAGCCGCGTCCCACCTCCAGCGAAAAATCGCCGCCCAGCGGCCGCACCACAGACAGGGCGCGCTCCACTTCGGCTACCAACTGCTCGCGCACAGCCGGGTCTGTGCTGCGCAGGGTTCCCTGCAAATAAACCTGGTGCGGGATGACGTTGCTGGTGGTGCCGGCGTGTACCTGCCCCAAACTGACCACCGCCGGCTGTTTAGGGTCAATTTTACGGGCTACAATGCCGTGCAGCGCCATCAGCACCGGCCCCAGCATCCACAGCGGGTCGGTGCCCAAATGGGGATACGCGCCGTGCCCGCCGCTGGCCGTGATGCGGGCATCAAACGTATCAACCGCGGCGCTGAACCAGCCCGATTCCACAGAAACCACCCCCGGCGAATTATTGGAAATAACGTGCAGCGCAATGACCGCGTCCACCCCTTTCAGCGCGCCGTCGTCAATCATGCGGGGTGCGCCGCTCACCCCTTCGGCATCGGTATCTTCTTCTGACGGTTGAAAAACAAAGCGCACCGTACCCGGTAAATTTTCGCGGGCAAAGGCATCTTTGAGCAGATGGGCCACACCCAGCAAAATGGCGGTGTGGGCATCGTGGCCGCAGGCGTGCATGACGCCGGGGTTCTGCGAGGCGTATGCCACGTTATTTTGTTCGGTGATGGGCAGGGCGTCCATATCGGCGCGAATGGCGATGGTTGGGCCGCGCCCGCTGCCCAGTTCGCCCACCACACCGGTTTTGCCCACCCCGGTGCGCACCCGGATGCCGCCGATTTCTGACAGCGTTTCTGCTACCACGCGGGCGGTACGCGTTTCTTTAAAGCTCAATTCCGGGTGACGGTGAAAGTCGCGGCGCAGGCGAATCATTTCTGGGGCCAGTTTTTTTGCCTGGTTCAGCATAGATGGTTTTCCTTTTTTAAATAGAATTGAAAGGGCAAAAGGCCGGCGCTACAGGCGCTACAATTGAATTTCGGCGCGGGTCATGTTCAGCCGCTCTTCGGCGTCAACATCCACAAATTTTGGCAGCACCAGAATCTGGCGCTCAAATCCGTACTCGGCGCGGGCAATGTTAAATCGGCCATCGCCGGTGGTTTTAGTGAGCGCCAGCAACAGCAACACCCGGTTTGTAAAATCAAACTGTGCCCGGATAACCTGTATTTGCTGTTCCGGCTCCAAATTTTGCAGTGCTGCCAAAATCAATTCCCGCGATTCGCCGTCAAAATCTGGTGAAACATTGAGGGGGCCGGCGGGGTTGATGGTTGCCCACGGCGGCAAGGCCGAAACCCGTACCGTTTCGGCGTTGAGCAGGTTCAGCCGGTCTGCCGGACCGATGTCAACCAGCGTGGAAAGTTGGGCATTGCCTGCGGGGGGCAGGGTTGGCTGGGCCGTGACGCGAACAACAGTCATTTGGGCGCCGGAGCCGGGCAACAGGTGGTAGGCATCGCTGTTGATGAAAAACAACACCCCCAGCATAACTGCCAGCACCACGGTAGACAACGAGGCGTACATCGGCCTGGTTTGAAAATTGATGCTCAGCGTGCGCCACCAGGCGGCCAGTTGTGGCCGGCTAAAGCGCGATGTTGGGGCATCGCCCAAAAACAGGGTAAAGTTGGCCGGGTCTTCACGCAAAACACGGGCCAAATTTTGCAGCCACCTGCGGTTAATCTGGCTTGATGGAACCAGCCCGGACTCAAGCGCCAGCAGCACGCCCACCGGAATTTGCGCGCGGCGGGCCGCGTTTGCCGCCGACAGGCCGGCATTTGTGCGGGCGGCGTGCAGGTAACGGCCCAATTGTTGGGCGCGGGCATCCTCCGGAGATTCATGCCCGGCGCGGCGAGCCGCAAAATTTTGGCGGTGGCGCAAAGCCAGGATTTTGCCAAATTGTCTGAATTCTTTTTGCCGTTGTTTTAATTCATCTTCAAACATGTTACGCCGTCCCCTCAAACAAACTACGCAGCTCGGCGCAGGCGCGCAATTTGTCTCTGGCACGTTTGTGGTACACGCGGATGGTATTTTTGTTCATCCCCAGCCGGCGGGCCACCTCGGTGGCGTTTTCAAGATTTTCAAAATAAATGAGGGTGATAATTTTGCGCTCAACATCAGACAGGCCAGAAATCAGGCGGTGCAGCAGAACATCGGCTTCTTTTTTGATGGTGGGCGAAACAGGCGCGGCAGAATCACCGATGAGGCTGAGTTGCGCGGCAATGTAGTGGAGCGCTTCTTCACGCTGCTCGGCCAGTGTTTCAAGTGACAGGCTTGGCGGGTTGTTGAAAAACTCTCTGATTTTGCGGTGGGCAATGCTGAACAGCCATGATTTGATGGGAATGCCGGTCCAGACAAAATCATAAATTTTTTCCACCACCACCAGCCACACCGCCGATGAGATTTCGTCGGCATCTGCGGCAGACGAGACGCGGCTGCGAACATAGCGCCACACATCGTGATGATGGCGCAGAAACAGGGTTTCCATGGCCTGCCGGCTGTCTGTTTCTGAGCCTTCGTGAATCAGGCGCAACAGCAACTCGTCGTCGGCCTCCTCGGTGTGCCGGGGCAGCGGCCAGTGTAGCGGCCACGGGCTGCTGACCGTTTGCATATTCAACACCGGCGAGGATGGGTGTTCGCTGTCAAATGCCTGCATGGTGTTCCTTTGAAATCAGGTGAAATCAGGAGCCAGGGGTGGGGGGATAGTTAACGATATGTGCCCCGGCAACTCTGCGTCTTTGCAACATTTTATTTTTATCGACACGGATTAGCTAAACTTTACAGCGATAGTTTATATGAAGCCGCCAACGCCAGCAAATTTTTGGCGCACCAAAAAAAAGCGCAGGCCCGTGTGGGCCTGCGCCTGAAAGAGATTACAAACGGCGGTATTTACGCGCCAAGATTTTCCAGATAATGCTCGGCATCAAGGGCGGCCGCGCAGCCACTTCCGGCGGCGGTAATGGCTTGCTGGTAGTGGTGGTCCTGCACATCGCCGCAGGCAAAAACGCCGGGCAGGTTGGTGGCGGTCACGTTTGTTTTATCCGGTGAGGTGATGATGTAGCCGTTGTCATCCAGCTTCACCTGTTCTACAAACAGTTTGGTGTTGGGTGTGTGTCCAATAGCCAGGAAAAGGCCATCCAGCGGGAGTTCTGATTCTGTTCCGGTTTGGGTATCTTTTAATTTTACCCCGGTTACCAGTTCATCGCCTAAAACATCAACCACCACTTTGTTGAGCAGAAACTCAATTTTGGGGTTGCTCTGGGCACGCTCGGCCATAATTTTTGAGGCGCGCAAACCTTCTCGGCGATGGATGATGTAGACTTTGCTGGCAAATTTGGTTAAAAACGTGGCTTCTTCCATGGCGCTGTCACCGCCGCCGATGACGCCCACCACTTTGTCTCTAAAAAAGAAGCCGTCGCAGGTGGCGCAGGCGCTTACGCCGCGGCCAATCAGCCGCTGCTCGTTTTCCAGCCCCAAATAATTGGCCGACGCGCCGGTGGAGATAATGACCGTTTTAGCCAGGTATTCTTCATCATCCACCCAAACTTTTTTGATGTTGCCGGTTAAATCTACGCGGGTAACATCTTTGGTAATAAACTCGGCACCAAACCGTTCGGCCTGCGCCCTGAACTCCATCATCAAAT
>RFJF01000356.1 GCA_003695455.1 Chloroflexota bacterium | reverse complement strand
GGTTAACCTGCTTTAAATCAAAGATGAGTTGGGCCAAATCATCTGCGCTGTGAACATCGGCGTGAGCCGGGGGCGAAACGAGCGCGGTTCCGGCCCGCGTGTGCCGGATGGCGGCAATCTCGGCGCTGACTTTGGGGCCGGGAAGGAGCCCCCCCTCGCCGGGTTTGGCTCCCTGCGCCATTTTAATTTGCAACTCGTCCGCCGACATCAAATAAACCGGCGTAACCCCAAACCGGCCCGATGCCACCTGCTTGATCCGGTCATTCCGTTCGGTAGCAAATCGCCCTTGCGCCGAGCCGCCTTCGCCGCTGTTGCTGCGCGCGCCCAGTCGATTCATGGCAACCGCCAGCGTTTGGTGCGCCTCGCGGCTGAGCGCCCCGTGAGACATACCCGCGGTAGACATGCGGCCAAATATCGCTTCCGGCGGTTCCACATCCGTAACATCAATTGGCGCGCGGTCCGGTTGAAATTTTAGCAGGTCACGCGGGTTAATAACATCGTTCTGTTTGAGCAGCCCCACAAATTTTTGGTAGGCTGCAACTCCGGCCTCAAAATTGGGGCCGATGAATGACCGCACCTGCTCCGGCGGCCACACAGCCGGTTGAGATGCCTGCGGGCTGAGCACACCGGGCAGCCGAACAGCGGCGTGCAGGGCGGCCACGGCCGGCGGGGCAAAGGCGTGCCGTTCGCCGGTGGGGTTGAATTGGTAGAATCCGGGGTTGCCCAGCGCCGGTTTTTTGGGGTTGGCAAACGCGGCCCGGTGCCAGCGAGCCATCTGGGCGGCAATGTGCGCCAGCCCCACGCCGCCCGGCCACAATTGTGTGCCGGGAAAATATTCATCCACCAGTGTCCGGCGCAGGCCGATGGCTTCAAAAAGCTGGGCGCCGGTGTAACTTTCAACGGTAGAGATGCCCATTTTTGACATAATTTTGAGCAACCCCGCTTCCAGCGCCCGGATAAAATTGCGCCGGGCGGTTGTCAAATCGAGCTTGATTTTTCCGGAGGCCTCCGGAAATTCTACCGTTGCCAGCGCCAGATACGGGTTAACGGCGTTGGCGCCCAAGCCCAGCAGGCAGGCCAGGTGGTGCGCCTCTCGAACCTCGCCGCTTTCAACCACCAGGCTGGCCTGCGCGCGCTTGCCCTGCCGCACCAAATGGTGGTGGACGGCTGCTACGGCCAGCAGGTTGGGAACAGGTGCGTGCTGTTCGTCAACGCCGTGGTCGCTGAGAATGAGAATGGTTTTGCCCTCGTCAACGGCTCGCTCGGCCACGGCGCAAAGGCGATTCAGCGCCCGGCGCAGGCCGCCAACCTGGCGCGCCACCGGATACCGCGCTGCGATGGTGGCAATTTGAAATCGCGGGTCGCCCAGTCCCTTCAAATTTTCCAAATCAAGGTCGGCCAGCACCGGGCTGGGCAGTTCAATCAGGTAGGCGTGGCGGGCGCTTTCGGCCAGCAGGTTGGCGCGCGCACCCAGCCGGGTGGTCAGCGACATGACAAACGTTTCATGCAGGGGGTCAATGGGCGGGCCGGCAACCTGGACAAATTGCTGTTTGAAGTAGTGAAACAGCGGGCGTGGTTGTTTGGAAAGGGCAGCCGGCGGCGTGTCGTCGCCCATCGAGCCGGTGGGTTCTTTGCCCTGCGCGGCCATGGGCTGCAAAATCGTCTCAATTTCTTCGCGGGTGTAGCCAAACGCGGCCTGAAACCGGGCCAGCCATTGCGGGGTGCTGTTCACTTTGGGCGGCGGTTGGTAGTAGAATTGTGACCGCCGCCGAAAGTCGGCGGGCCGGGTTTCGGTGGAGAAGGTTTTAAAATGGTTGGCCCACTCCTGATACTGTGGGCGGCGGGCCAGTTCGTTTTTGACCGGGTCATCGGTCAGGAACAACTGCCGCACCCCATCCACCAAAATCATCTGCCCGGGGCCAAGCCTGCCCCGGGTGACAATGAGCCCCTCGTCAAGATTGACCACGCCCGCTTCGGAGGCGGCCACCACCAGATTGGTGCGGGTGGTCAGGTAGCGCAGCGGGCGCAGGCCGTTGCGGTCCAGCGCGGCTCCCACCCGGCGGCCATCGGTAAAAATGACGGCGGCGGGGCCTTCCCACGGTTCCAGCAGCGCGGCGTGGTAGCGGTAAAATGCGTGCCGGTGGGGGTGAATGTCTGCCATGCTTTCCCACGCTTCCGGCATCAGCATGGCTATTCCGTGGTGGATGTCCCGGCCGCTGCGCACCAGCAGTTCCAACAGATTGTCCAGGTGTGATGAATCGCTGCCCGGCGGCTCCAGCAGCGGCTGAAGTTCGCCCAGGCCGCCGGCCCAGTAGGGAGAATGCAGGGTTGATGCGCGAGCCTTGAGCCGGTTTTGGTTGCCCAAAAGGGTGCTAATTTGGCCGGTGTGGGCCAGCATGCGCAGCGGCTGGACGCGATGCCAGCTTGCAGCAAAATTGGGGCTGTTGCGGGTGTGTACCACCGCCAACGCCGATTCGTACAGCGGGTTGCGTAAATCGGGGTAAAAATCGGCCAGCAACGGCGCAGGCATCAGCCCTTTGTACACTACCGTGCGCGCCGACAGCGACGGCACGGAAAATTCGGCTATGCCCAGCCGCCGGGCGGCGGCAACCAGCGCCTTGCGAACGGTGAGCAGAAACCGTTCAAACGGCTCGCCGGGAGGAACGTGGCCGGGCCGCCGGATGATGGCCTGCCGGATTTCCGAGCAAGTGCGGCGGGCCAACCTGCCCAGCGAGTTCGGGTTAACCGGCACCTTTCGCCAAAACAAATGGCTGCGAGTGGCGAATGGTGAATGGTGAACAATGAACGTGTTGGGAATGTTGTTTTTAACGGCTGATGACTGTGCGGTAGTGTCCGAGGTTTTTATGTGCCGTGTTAACACAGCAGCCACAATTTTTTCAGTTAAGTCTATCGCCGCCTGATAATTATTTTGGGGCAAAAACAACATGCCCACGGCGTAGTCACCAGGTTTGGGCAAATCAGTGATTTCGGCGGAGAGCAGCCGGTGGGGAATTTGGGTGAGCATACCCGCCCCATCGCCCGGGTGGTCACCGGCGTTACTCCCG
>RFJF01000355.1 GCA_003695455.1 Chloroflexota bacterium | reverse complement strand
GTGTTGCAACGGTTTTCTGATTTCGATGCCTCGCTGGGGCGGGTAAAAGATGTGTTGGCGTTGCTGGCGGGCGGCGCGCTGTTCAGCACAATGATTGCCGCAACCTTTGGCGCAGTCAGCATGTGCGCCGCCGGAATGGCGCCGTGGTCTGCTTTTGGCACCATCTGGTGGGTTTGGTGGCTGGGCGATGGAATGGGGGTGCTGGTGTTTACACCGGTGCTGCTCACGTGGCGCAACTTTCCACGGTTTAAACAGCCGGCAAAAAACCTGCTGGAAGCCGGCGCGGTGGCCGGCGCGGTGGTAATTGTCAATCAAATTGTGTTTGGGTGGTGGCTGGGCAATACCGCCGCGCTATTTCCGCTGGCGTATGTTACTTTTCCGCTGCTGGTCTGGGCAGCATTACGGTTTGGGCAGCGCGGTGCCACGGCTGCCAGCCTGCTCATTATTTTGATGGCAGTGTGGGGAACGGTTGATGGCTACGGGCCGTTTGCGCGTGAAACGCTCAAAGAAAGTTTGCTGCTGGTCTGGATTTTTATGGGCACAGTGGGCGTAACCGCCATTTTTATTGCCGCGGTCAGCACCGAACGCCGGCAGGCCGAGCTGCTTTTGCAACACGAGCGTGATTTTGCGGTACAGGTGATGAATACGCTGGGGCAGGGTGTGGCGGTGTCTAATTTTGCCGGCGGATTTGAATATGTGAACCCCGCCTGCGCCAGGATAGTTGGCCTTAAACCCCAGGATATGATTGGCAAAAGAATCGGTGATTTTATTGTGCCGGAGGACCAACCGATTTTGAACGCGCACCTGCAAAACCGCTTTGATGGCGCCATCAGTACCTACCAGGTGCGGCTCAGGCGGGCCGACGGCCAGGTGGTGCATACCCTGCTCACCGGCACGCCCCGCATAGAAAACGGCAAGCTGATTGGCTCCATTGTGGTCATAGCTGATTTGACTGACCGCATCAACACAGAAATTGCCCTGCGTGAAAGCGAGTCCCTCTACCGGTTGTTGTTCCAGCGGCTGCCGGTGGGCATCATTCACTACAACCCCGATTTGGTCATAACTAATCTGAATGACCGCTTTGCCGATATTCTGCAATCCAGCCGCAGTGTGTTGCTGGGGCTGGATATGAAATCACTTGAAGACAAGCGTGTGTTGCCTGCCCTGCAAAACGCCGTTGACGGGCAGGAAGGCTATTACGAGGGTGAGTATCGAGCCACTACCAGTTCTGCCGTGATTCACGTTTCGATGCGCACCGCCCCGTTTTACAACGAGGCGCAACAGCTTTTGGGCGGTATTGGCATTGTTGAAGACATCACCATTCAGAAACAACTGGAAGAGCAACTCCGTCAATCGCAAAAACTAGAGGCAATTGGCCGGTTGGCCGGCGGCATTGCCCACGATTTTAACAATATTTTGACGGTCATTATTGGCAATACCACCCTGTTGCTGGATACCCTTTCTGCCGATGGGGCCACGGAGGACATCCGCAGAGATGTGTTGCAGGTTAACCAGGTGGCTAACCGGGCGGCGTCGCTCACCAATCAACTGCTGGCCTTTAGCCGGCAGCAGGTGCTTGAACCCCGGCTGCTTAATTTAAACCGCGTGATAAAAGAAATGCAGCCCATGCTGCACCGGCTGATTGGAGAAAACATTAACCTGTCCACTCAACTGGCTCCCGGATTAAAGCTGATTAAGGCCGACCTCAGCCGGATGGAGCAGGTGATTATGAATTTGGTGGTCAATGCCCGCGATGCAATGCCCACCGGTGGTAATCTCACCGTGACCACCGCCAATCAATTTCTGGACAACGCATACGCGCGCCGTCACGTGGACGTGAACAGCGGGCCGTATGTGCGGCTCTCAATTACCGATACCGGCACAGGCATGGATGCCGAGATTCAGTCTCATATTTTTGAGCCATTTTTTACCACCAAGGGAACGGGCAAGGGAACAGGGCTGGGGCTGGCTACCACCCACGGCATTGTCACTCAAAGCGGAGGGCACATCTGGATTGACAGCGAACCGGGCCGCGGAACTACGTTCAACGTGTTTTTTCCGCAGGCGGCAGAGGAAGCCGAATCGCAGCCGGAAGTGGCGTCCGGCGCTATTTCTCTTGACCGGCCAATCACCGTGTTGCTGGTGGAAGATGAGCCAAGTGTGCGCGAGATTGCCCGGCGCACATTGCAGGCCGAGGGATACACCGTTCTGGAGGCCGGCAACAGCGCCGAGGCGCTGGCTTGTTTGGCCCAAACCCCGGAACCCATCCACCTGCTGCTCACCGACGTTGTAATTCCGGGCAGTATGAGTGGCCGCCAGTTGGCCCGGCAAATTTTGGGCCGGCAACCAGATATCAAGGTAATTTATATGTCGGGTTACACAGACGAGGATCTTGCACATCACGGGGTGCCAAAATCAGGCACAGTTTTCATTCAAAAACCGTTTACCCCGCACTTGCTGGTAGAAAAGGTTAAACAGGTGGTAGCATCCGGTAACAAGCCGGCTACAGTTCGTACAAATCGGAACGCCGGTCCTTAAATACGGGGATTTTTTGCCGAACCGCCGCCACCATCTCCGTGTCAATTGTGGCGGTCAGCAACACCTCGCTTTCGCCCCCTTCAATCACGGTGTTGCCCCACGGGTCAATAATGGCCGAATGGCCAAAGAAATCGTACGTGCCGTCGCTGCCCACCCGGTTGACCGCTACCATATACATTTGGTTTTCAATGGCCCGCGCCCGGAGCAGCGTTTGCCAGTGGGCCAGCCGGGGATGCGGCCACTCGGCGGGCAGGTAAACCATGTTCACCCCCCGCAGCGCATACGAGCGAAACATCTCGGCAAAACGCAGGTCGTAACAAATAGCCAGCCCGCTGCTCCCCCAGGCCGTTTCAACCTGGGTTAAATGTTGCCCCGCAGCCAAATACCGGTCCTCATCCATCACCCCAAACAGATGAATTTTGCGATACACCCCCGCCTGTTCGCCGTTGGGGTCAAACAAAATTGAGGTGTTGGCCGGCTGCCCGTTTTCATCCAGAGCCAGCATGCTGCCGTTCAGCCAAATCTTGTTGCGACGAGCCAACTCGCCCACGGCGGCAATCACTTCATCCTGCGTGGCAGCCAGCGCGGCCAGGTTTTCCCAATCCATGCCGGTGGTCCACATTTCCGGGAACACAATCAACTCCGAGCCGCGCCGCGCGGCCTCGGCTGTCCACGCCGCCGCTTTTTCCAGATTTGCCGCCGGGTTACCCAGCGCAATATCCATTTGTGCCAGTGAAATATTGAGCTGCCCTGTATTGGTTGTCATGAGTCACCTGCCATTTTTTTTAAAATTGCCAGCGTTTCCTGCTTGCCGCCGGTACCGTCCTCTCCGGCGGGGCCAACACAACCGGGGCAGCCGTCCGCGCAGGGGCAACCGGCTACCAGTTGCCGGGACTGCTCCACCAACTCATTGTGCAGGCCAAACAACTGCTCGCTAAAGCCGATGCCCGCCGGAACCTGATCGAAGATAACCACCCCGGGCTGCCCCCCCGCCAGCGCCAGTTGCGGGTCGGCGTGCAGGCCGATGTCGTGCGCGTCGGCCATTAGAAACAGCGGCGCCAGTTGCCCCAGCACCGTTGCCAGCCCGGCCAGCCCGCTGCGCACCCGCACTCCGGTTTCGGCCCGTTTGTGGCAGGCCGGGCAGAGCGTGACCAGATTGTGCAGCCGGTTGGCTTGCCGGTAGCCGGCAAAAGTGCGGAACGGAATTTTGTGGTGCACATCGTGCTGGCGCTCCCGTTCCGGCGCGCCGCACATCTGGCAGCGATACCCGTCGCGGGCGCGGGCGGCGTTTCGCTGAGCGGCCCAGTTTGGGCCGTAGTTGTTGGGGTCGTTCCGCCACAGACCGGCTTCGCGTAGCGAGTTGACAGTATCTTCGCGTAGCGAAAACCAGTAGCCGGTGGTGGGCAGGTCGCGGGGGGGCAAATCTACCTCGCCGCTGCCCAAACGCTCGCGGCTGGCCCAATGCATTATATTGTAACCCGTAACCTGCGTGGTGACCAAAATCTCGCCGTGCTGTTTAATACCGCCGCGCACGTCTGCCTGCCCGTGCAGTTCAATCAGCGTGACACTGGTGGTCTGTTTGGGTTCGGTGATGTAATCCACCCGCACCGGCTGCAAGCGGGCCACATTTTCCTCCAAATCCAGCGCTGCCACCCGGTAGCTTTCCCCTTCGTGCAAATAAATGGCCTGGGGATGCACCATCCACGGCGCGCTGGCGGCGTCCACTTCGCCAATGGTCTGCCACGCGGTGTCCGGTTCGGTGGGGGTATCTGCGGCCAGCAGGCGCACCCGCTCCGGCGATGCGCTGCGCAGCGAAACATTTTCGGCCGGATATTTGTCGGCCATCCAGAAATATTTGGGGCCGGATTGGTGCAG
>RFJF01000028.1 GCA_003695455.1 Chloroflexota bacterium | reverse complement strand
GGTACGGTCTGTGGTTAGCGCGTGGGCCAGCAAAACTTCGGCGTCTAGCCGGGGGGTGTGGCAACCGGCGGCGGCCAGTTGGGCCGCTGCGGTGTGCAGGGCGTTATTTACGGTGGGGTGCTGCAAAATATTCGCTGCCTGAAAACAGGGCGGCGCGCCGCCCTGCCTGTTTACGATTCTGCCAGTTGTTCCAGTTTTTTGGCCTGGTCTGCCTGGGTTAGCGCTTCAATAAATTCATCAATTTCGCCGTTGAGTATGTTTTCCAGCCGGTAACTGGTGTAGCCAATCCGGTGGTCGGTAACGCGGGTTTGCGGAAAGTTGTAGGTGCGGATTTTCTCGCTGCGGTCTCCGCTGCCCACCTGCGAACGCCGCGCTGCGCCCAGTTCGGCTTCGCGGCGGCGCTGTTCTTCATCGTACAAGCGGGCGCGCAAAATGTTGAACGCCTTGATTTTGTTTTGCAGCTGGCTTTTTTCATCCTGGCAGGAAATGACAATGCCGGTGGGCAGGTGGGTCAGCCGCACTGCAGAATCGGTGGTGTTAACGCTTTGGCCGCCCGGCCCGGATGAGCGAAAAATGTCAATGCGCACATCGTTGGGGTCAATTTCAATCTCTACTTCATCAATTTTCGGCAGCACGGCCACGGTGGCGGTAGAGGTGTGAATGCGCCCGCCGCTTTCGGTTTGCGGTATGCGCTGCACCCGGTGAACGCCGCTTTCGTACTTGAGTTTGGAGTATGCCCCCGCGCCGGTAACTTCAAAAATAATTTCCTTGAAACCGCCAATGCCGGATTCATTTTTGCTGAGTACGGTGGATTTCCAGCCGTGATTATCGGCGTAGTGGCTGTAAATGCGGAACAGGTCGGCGGCAAACAGGCCGGCTTCATCTCCGCCTGCGCCGGCCCGAATTTCAACAATCACGTCTTTGTCATCGTTGGGGTCTTTGGGCAGCAGCATAGTGCGCAGTTGTTCTTCCAGCGATTCCCGCTCGGCGGTCAGGCTGTCTTTTTCTTCCTGCACCATGGCTTTCATGTCGTCGTCAAGGTCATCGGCCAGCATTTCTTTGGCATCTTTCAACTGATCCAGCACCGTGCGGTAGCGTTGTGCCGCCTCAACAATGGGTTGCAGGTTTGATTGTTCCTGCCCGTATTTCATCAGCAGGTCCGGGTTGCTGGTAACGTCTGGCTGCGACATAAATTGCATCAGTTCGTTGTAGCGTGCTTCAACATTGGCAAGCTTTTCTAACATAGGTTCCTCAAACAACAGTTAACCCGCCGGCTGGGGCGGGTTAGGGTTACAAATTTAGCGGTATGATAGATGAAGTGGTGCAAGTCGTCAAACCCGGCGGGGGTTACGAGGCCGCTTCTGTTTGCCGCAGGTGTGATTCAATGGTCTGGGCAAGCCCTGTCAGGCTGACGGGTTTGGTCAGGTAATCATCTGCGCCGGCGGCCAGACAGCGTTCACGGTCTCCGGGCATGGCCAGCGCGGTCAGGGCAATAATTGGCACGGATGCCAGATTTGGGTTGTTGCGGATTTGGCGGGTGGCTTCCAGGCCGTCAATGTCTGGCATGTGAATGTCCATTAAAATCAGGTTTGGGCGCAGCTTGCGGGCGTAGTCAATGGTTTCTGCGCCATCGCTGGCGGTGACAACCCGGTAGCCTTTGGCCGTCAGATAGCTGGACATGACTTCAACGTTGGCGGCGTTGTCTTCGGCCAGCAAAATCAGCGAGCGGTCCGGGTCTGGGCCGGTTGCGGGCATGCCCGTGGCGGAAGAATCGGCGGCGGGTGGTGGTTCGTCGGGCGGCGGCGCTTCAGTTTTGCGCCACGGCATAGCCACCGAAAACCGGCTGCCCTGCCCCACCTGGCTGTTGACCGAAACCTTGGCGCCGTGCAGGTCTGCCAGCAGCCGAACCAGGGCCAGCCCTAACCCGGTGCCTTCGTATTCGCGGGCCAGCCGGCTGTCTAGCTGCACAAACGGTTGAAACAGCCGCCCCTGGTCTTCCGGGGCAATGCCAATGCCGGTATCCCACACGGTAAAGTTGATGATTTTGTGCGCGGCGTCGGCTTCAACGGTCAGGCCAATCTGGCCGTTTTCCGGCGTAAACTTGACGGCGTTGCTCAACAGGTTGACCAAAATTTGTTTCAACCGGCGCTCATCGGCCAGCAGAATCAAATCATTCTGATTGTACTCGAGAGACACGGAGATATTTTTCTTTTGGGCAGCCTGTTTAACAAAGCGCAGGCTGGCCTGGCACACGTCATCCACAGCAACCGGCACCAGTTCCAGTGACAGGTGGTTGGCTTCTATTTTTGACACGTCCAGAATGTCATTAATAAGGTTGAGCAGGTGGCGGCCGCTTTCCTGAATAATATTTACCGAATTGTGCTGGTTTTCATTGAGCGTGCCGTAGATGTTGTCGCTGAGAATTTCTGACATGCCCAAAATGGCGTTGAGGGGGGTGCGGAGTTCGTGGCTCATGCTGGCCAGAAATTCGTCTTTTACGCGGAGCGCGTGAGTCAGTTTTTTGTTGGCATCGCGGAGTTCAGAGGTGCGTTCGTCAACCCGCTGGGCCAGCAGGGCGTGTTCTTTTTTGAGCGCTTCTTCGGCTTGCCGCCGGTCGGTGATGTCTCGTCTGATGCCCACCAGCCCGGTAATCTGCCCCTGCGTATCGCGGAGGGGAACTTTGGTGGTTAGCAGCCAGCACTGGCTGTGGGTCTGCCGGTCCAGGGTTTGTTCTTCAAGGTTGATAATTGGCTGGCCGGTTGCAAACAGAGCCTGCTCACCTGCCTGCGATTGGGCTGCTTGCCGGGGCGGCAGAAAATCGGATTCTGTTTTGCCAATAATTTCAATCAGGTTTTTGGCCCCCAGGCGCTGCATGGTTGCCAGGTTGACGCTCACAAAGCGGCCGGCGGTGTCTTTTACAAACACATCATCCGGCAGGTTATCTATGATTGTGCGCAGCAGGTTGCGTTCTTTAACCAGCCGGTCTTCTGTGTTGTGGTGCTGGGTTACGTTAAGGGCGGTAATCAGCGTGGCCGGCTGGTTGCTGTGTTCAAACGGGCTGGCTTTGATGTTGAGCCAGCAGGTGTGACCGGTTTTGGTGAGGTACCGCGCCTCAAACTGGAGCTGCCGGGGGCGGGTTACAAATTTGTTCCAGTAATTGCGCAGCACAAAATCACGGTCTTCGGGGTGGATAAGGTTTTTCAGCGCGTCTGTGTTTAGCGCCAGCAGTTCGTCAATGGTGTAGTCTAAAAATTGCGCCAAAGCCGGGTTGGCAAACACCAACTGCCCTTGTTGCAACACGCCAATGCCCTCCTGCGCGTGTTCTACCAGCGCGTGATACCGGGCCTGCGAGGCTTCCAGGGTGCGGGCTTTTTGTTCCAGTTCACGCCACAAGCGTTGCCGTTCAACGGCGTAGCTGATGGCGTGGGCCAGTCGATTCTTGTCAATTCGGCCTTTGAGCAGGTAATCTTGCGCGCCGGAATGAACAGATTGAATTGCCAACGCCTCATCGTTGGTGCCGGTTAAAATAATGATGGGGGTGTTGGGAACCAGTTGGCGAATAGCGGTGAAGGTGTCCAGCCCCTGGCTGTCCGGCAGCGATAAATCCAGCAGGATGGCATCGGTGGGGTGTTGCCGCAGGTAGTCTGCACCGGCGGCCAGTGTAGTGTGATGTGTCAGGTCAAATGAAAGTAACCCGGAGTAGCGATGCAGCAGGGTGGCAATCAGGCGGGCATCTGCTGGTGTATCTTCAATGAGCAATATTTTTAACGGTGACGGGTGGTTCATAATTGCTCCGCGGGTTATGGCATAGTTGTGGCAAACCAGGAGAGAATCATTGGCGTCAGGCCGGCCTGTGCCGATAACAGGTTGGTGCCGTGGTCGGCGCCGGGATAAATTTGAAGCTGATGCTGGCCCAGCGCCTGGCTGTTCAACGTCCGAGACGAGTCGGCGGCGTAGGTGTCATTTTCTGCGGCCACAATCATTACCGGGCGCTGGCCGTATTCGGCCAGCGCGTCAAGCGTGGTAACTCCGCGGTAATCCAGCCCCGGCGACAGCAGCACCACCGATTTGACGTTTGTGTTTCGGCTACCGGCACGCAGAGCCAGGTTGGCCCCAATGCTGGCGCCAACAATACCAATTTTTTCGGCGTTAATTTCAGGGCGGGCGCGCAGCCATGCCAGGGCTGCGTCGGCGTCTCTGTCCATAAATGTGTAGTTAAAGTTGGCGTTGCTGCTTTCGCCGTGGCCGCGCAAATCAAGTGCCAGCACGGCGTAGCCGGTGTTCTGCAAAACCGGGGCAAAATCCTGCCATGATTCTTTGTTGCTGTTGAGCATATGCAGCAGCAGCACAGCCGGGGCTTTGGCTGCGGTGCCGCCGGGGGGGTAGTAGGTGGCCTTTAGGTTTACGTTGTCTTCTGTTACCAGTTCGACCGGTTTGCCCTGCAAATCTGCCAGCAAGGGGTCCGGAGTGGGGGGTGGCGGGGCTGCGCCCCCACCGCCGCAGGCGGTGATTATCAGAGCAAGCGTTGCTATGGTTGCCGATAATTTTGCCCACATTGTTTTTACCTCTGAAACCAGAATTTAGGCGCCGGGAGTCAGGAATTAGGAGGAGTCGTCTCAGGCGTGTCACCCTGAGCGCAACGGGAGGCTCCCGACCGGTTAAATGTTAATTTTTTAGTTTTGTTGCTGTGCCGCGGGCCGGTTTGGTTTCTTGTGAACACCGGGTCAGGAATCGGCAGCCGGGGCGGCGGGCAGCGTAAAGCTGAAGGTACTGCCTTCGCCGGGTTGGCCGCTGCTGGAAACGCCCACTTCTCCACCCAGTTTGTGCACAATCCGCCGCACAATTGACAGCCCCAGCCCGTGGCCTTTTACTTTTAACTGGCTAAGTTGGGTGAACGGGGTAAACAACCGCGATTGTTCCTCGGCGCTCAGGCCGGGGCCGTTATCTTTTACCCAAAAACGCACCTGCCCGTTAGATTCAGGTGTGCCGCCCACCTGAATAATGGGCGGTGTTCCGCCGTATTTGATGGCGTTACTTAAATAATTTGTCCACACTTCTTCAATCCAGGGGCCGTACCCCACGGCTGTGGGCCAGCTTTCCGGGATATGAATTTGCGCGCCGTATTCTTCAACCATGGTTAGTACGCGCTGTTGCGCCTCAAGCACAATAACTTCCATATCCAGCGGGGTTGGCACCACCTCTCGCTGCCGAACGCTGGCCAGAATCATCAATTCCTGAATAATATTGGCTGCTTTTTGGCCGCTGCGGTGCATAATATCCAGATACTTTTTTAGCCGGTCTCTGGGAATGGTGGCGTAATCCGTAGCCAGTAATTCTGAAATGCCGGTAATGGCGTTGAGCGGATTTTGCAGGTTGTGGGCCACCGTGTGTCCAAAGGCGTCCAGTTCGGCATTACGCACCTGCAATTCTTCAGCAAATTGTCTCAGTTGTTCTTCGGCCTTTTTGCGCTCGGCAATCTCCTGTTCAAGGTTTTTTTGCAGCCGGCGTAAGGTCAGGTGGGTGGTGAGCCGGGCCAGAACTTCCCGGCGCTCAAAGGGTTTAGCCACATAATCAACCGCGCCCATGGTAAATGCCTTAACCTTGTTGTCCACATCAACCAGCGCTGTCATAAAGATTACCGGGATATCGCGGGTGGTTTCCTGCTGTTTGAGTTTTGTGCAGGTTTCAAAGCCATCCATCTCTGGCATCATAATATCCAGCAGGATAATGTCTGGCTCGGCTTCTGCCGCTAACTCCAGCGCATCTTTGCCGCTTTGCGAAACCAGCACCTCAAATCCGGAACGGTTAAGGTATTTGAACAGCAAATCCAGATTTGTTGGCGTGTCGTCAACAATCAGAATTTTACCTTTGCTTTGGTCTGACTGGTGCATATGGTTCCCCAAAAATTGCTGCCCTTTTATTATAACCGGCAAAGGCCAACAACGCTACATGT
>RFJF01000027.1 GCA_003695455.1 Chloroflexota bacterium | reverse complement strand
CGGCCGGGAAAATGACCGTCTGCGGGTGGCGCTGCTCAATTCCGCCGGCCAAACCGTGTCTCTGTGGACGGGCTACAGTGGCGGCGGGCGCATCCCCACCCTGGCCTGGGATGCCGGCGATTCGGTGTTTGACCGGCTGGCGCTGCCCCTGCCCAACCTGCCTCCCGGCGAGTACCGGGTGCAGGTGCAGTTGCTGAATCCGTTTGACCAACCTCTGCCGGTGGCGGCGGCGGGCAGCCCGACGGCGGATGCTTTCACCCTGCCGCCGTTTTTTCTGGCGGACCCGGCGGTGTTTGCCTGGCCTGCCAAAAACGATACAATGCGGTGGGCGGTCTGGGCGGCAGACGGGCCGGCCAATCCCGCTGACGCCGTTTTTCGCTACCCCGGCACCATTTCTGTGGTCACGGACGGCGCGGCGGCGGTGTCGCTGGTTGGCCCGGACGGACAGGTGTGGCCGCCCGCCGAATCGGAGGGCGGGGTGAACAGTTTTGTCATCGGCCCGCGCTGGCAGAGTGGCCGGTATCGGGTGCAAATTGACGGCCAACCTGCCGGCGAACCACTGGCGGTGGAAAACTGGCAGCCGCGCCGGTTCGATATTCCTGCTGAAATAGAGTCGCCGCTGGCGGCCAATTTTGCCGATCAGGTTCACTTGCTCGGCTACTCGCTGCCGCAGAGGGCGGTCAAAGCCGGCGAAGCGTTTCCCATCACCCTGGTCTGGCAGGCCCCTGCCGGCCACGCGCCGCAGGCCAACTTCATCCAGTTCAATAACCTGCTGGGGCCGGACGGCCGGCTGCACGGCGGCTACGAGCGCCGTCCGCTGGAATATTACAGCACCCTGCTGTGGGCCCCCGGCGAGGTGGTGGTAGATGGTTACGCCGTGCCGGTGGACGCCGATGCCCCGCCGGGGCAGTACCGGCTGGATGTGGGCTTTTACCTGACCGTCGGCGAGGCCGCGGTCAACCTGCCGCTGGTGGAGAACGGCAAAATGACCGACGTGACCAGCGTGACGATTGGGCCGGTGGAGGTGGTAGCGCCGTGATCGTGAGTCAACAACAGAGAAACGAACAGGCGCGCACGTTTTTTGGCAAAGATTCTGCGTTGCTCCTGCTGCTGGCCGTCGCTGTTTTTGGATTAACTTACTTTTCGACGGTCAATACAGCCAGCAGTGACCCCCGTTTTACACTTCTGGTTTCTCAATCTATCATCGAAAACCAAGCCATAAAACTGGACCATTACGAGCAGTTGTTGGGTGCGCACCACCGGCTAAACGGTAACTACCGGGTCAAAAAAATAGGCGGGCATTATTACTATTATTATCCACTGGCAACATCTCTGATCTCTGTCCCTTTTGTCTGGGTGGCCAACCTGGCGGGGCGAAATATGACGATTGAGAACGATGAGCTTGCCGCCCAAAATTTAATTTCGGCCATCCTTTCTGCATTGATTGTTGTATTACTGTATCTGATTTGCCGGTGTTATGCGGAACCGGCCGCAGCCTTTAGTATTGCCGGTGTATCGTTTTTGGGGAGCTCACTTATCAGTACGCTGGGAACAGCCCTGTGGAGCACAGATACTTTTGTCCTGTTCAACGCTCTGGGCTTGTGGTACATAGCCAGATTCGAGCAAGACCGAATCAAACAGTTGAACCCATATTACCTGG
>RFJF01000354.1 GCA_003695455.1 Chloroflexota bacterium | reverse complement strand
GATTAGAACACTGCTCCACCCGGACGCCCGCGAGCAGGCCGACGATTTGTGCCGCGCAGCCCTGCAATTGACCGGCGACCGGCCCCATCTGCCCGTTTATTTTGCCTTCAGGCAGTACGAGGCAGGCTGGCAGAATCTACTGCCCTCGATGGGCTTTTTACCGCTAACCAGCCAACTGCTGCTGGTTAAGCCGCTCACGGTGCGCATCAGAGACAAAACACCGGCCATGCTGCCCAACCTGGATGCCAGCCACACCGAAGGCGCGGCCTCGATTACGTTAGCACCGCCGCCGGGCGCATCGCTAAAAAATGGTGCGGCCCGGCATCACGGCCAATCATTCATTGATTTTTAAACCATCAAACCATCAGCCGGTTTCACCGGCGGGAGGATTAAAATAGATACCCAGGATAAACACCAGGTGCGCATCACCGACAATCTTGACACGTTGCTCAACGTGCTGCCGCCGCACATTAAAGAAGTGCTTGAGGCCGCAAACCAGGGCGAAAAGTTACTTGAAATTGTGATGGACCTGGGCAGAACGCCAGAAGCCAGATTTACAGACCATGAAATGATCCTGAGCGAGCAGGAAATCAGCCGCGAAGACCTGGATTACGTGGTGCAGCGCATTGGCCGCTTTATGGGCGATAACCGGGCCGGCATTGAACGCACCCTGCACCGCATTTCGGCCATTCGCAACCGGCAGGGCAAAGTGATTGGGCTGACCTGCCGGGTGGGCCGCGCCGTGTTTGGCACGGTTGACATTGTAAAAGACATTCTTGAATCCGGGCAAAGTTTGCTGCTGCTGGGGCGTCCCGGCGTGGGTAAAACCACCCTGCTGCGCGAGGCCGCCCGCACGCTGGCCGAGAAAAAACGGGTGGTCATTGTTGACACATCCAACGAGATTGCCGGTGACGGCGATATTCCCCACCCGGCCATTGGCCGCGCACGCCGCATGCAGGTAGCAGACCCCAGCCTGCAACACGAGGTGATGATTGAGGCTGTAGAAAACCACATGCCAGAGGTCATCATTATTGATGAAATTGGCCGCCAGCTAGAGGCCGAAGCCGCGCGCACCATTGCCGAGCGCGGGGTGCAGTTGGTGGGCACCGCCCACGGCATCACGCTGGAAAACCTGCTGATGAACCCTACCCTGGCCGACCTGGTGGGCGGCATTGACAGCGTTACCCTGTCTGACGAAGAGGCCCGGCGGCGCGGCACCCAAAAAACTGTGCTGGAACGGCGCGCCCCACCCACGTTTGACGTGCTGGTTGAAATTCAGGACCGGCAAACCTTTGCCGTGCGGCACAACGTGGCCCACGCGGTAGATATGCTGTTGCGCCAGCGCCCCATTTCTCCGGAGGTACGCTACCGCAACGAAGCCGGCGAAATCAAAATTGAACGACCACCGGAACCGGTCAAATCAAATAACCGGCCCCTGCCCTTTGTCAAACAAAAAAATGACGACCAGATTCAGGGAGAGAGCCAAAGATACACGGCAGAATCAACAGAACTGCCCGAACAAAAAATATTGGCTCCCCAAAACGTTTACCCGTATGGCGTGGGGCAAAACCGGCTGCGGCAAGCCATCAAAACGCTGGGCGTGCCGGTGAGCATTGTAAACAGCGTGGAAGAGGCCGACGTGCTGATTACGCTGAAAAGCTACTACCGCAAACATCCGGCCCCCATTACCCAGGCCGAACGGCTGGGCAAACCGGTGTACGTGCTGCGCGCCAACACCAGCATCCAAATGGAAAACTGCCTGGCCGATATTTACGCACTCAGCGCCGAAGAAATGGACCCGCAAGCCGTAGCCATCCGCGAAACGCAATCGGCAATTCACAAAGTGCTGTCCGGGCGGCGCAGTGTTGAGTTGACGCCGCAGAGCGCCCGTATTCGGCGGGAACAGCACGAGATGGCCCGACAGGCTAACCTGGTATCGCACAGCATGGGGCGCGAACCGTACCGCCGGGTACGTATTTACCGCGATGCTTCGCCGGGGAGGGGTTCGTGAGCCTGTTCATCACCTTTGAAGGGCCGGACGGCTCCGGCAAAAGTACGCAAATCAGCCTGACGGCCCAATATCTGCAAAATCTGGGGCACAACGTGCTGCTCACCCGCGAACCGGGCGGCAGCCGCATCGGCGACCAGATTCGCACGGTGCTGCATGATGTAACCAACACAGAAATGGACCCCCGCGCCGAAGTGCTGCTCTACTCGGCCAGCCGGGCGCAGTTGGTGGCGCAGGTCATTTTGCCCCACCTGCAAGCCGGCGGCGTGGTGGTCTGCGACCGCTACGCCGACAGCACCTTTGCCTACCAGGGCTTTGGCCGCCAGCTTGATTTTGAGGCCCTGCAATTGATTACCGCCTTTGCCACACAAGCGCTCAAACCAGATATCACCATTTATCTGGATTTAGAAGTTGAACAGGGGCTACAACGAAAAGTTTCGGCCAATTCGGCGGGCAAGGGTGAACTGAACCGGATGGACCGGCTGGCGGTTGATTTTCACCGCCGGGTGCGGCAAGGCTATCTTGAAATGGCCCGCGCCGAGCCGGAGCGCTGGCTGGTCATCAATGCCTGCGATACCGTGGACAACGTGCAGCAGCAAATCCGGCAGCGGCTGGGGATGCAGTTGGGAATCAAAAGTCAGGCGGCGGGCTAATCGCCAAACCAGTCATCGGACGCGCCGCCGGAATCCGCGCCCAGTTCCGGCATAGATTGCTCAATGGATTCCGGGTCTTCGCCTGCTTCCAGCCGGTCAACGACCTCGTTAAATTCACTGCCCAGGTCTTCGCCCATCTCGCTGCTCATTTTGCGCATCCAGCGGCCAATTGATTTGGGGTCGTTTTCATCCAGCCCACCCAGATTGGCGGGGTCGGCCAGGCTATCCAGCCGGCTCTCCTCAGAGCGGACCACGGCAACTTTTGACACCAGTCGTTTGATATTTTCGCCGCCGCAGCGCGGGCAAACGGCTTTTTTTGTTTCCACATCTTTAAAACTGCGGTAGAATATAGTTACCCGTTTCCGGCAATCGTAACATCCGTACTCGTAAATTGGCATACCTGCACCCTCGCATGCAATTTTGCAGCCATTATACCCGGCCCGGTTGGGCAAATCAAGCAGAGGAGCAGGGAAGGCAAGGCGCAGAGGGCCATTTGCCATTCGCTGTCTGCCGTATTTTCCGAACGGGTCAATTCATTCACAATTAACAATTGTCAATTCATAATTCACAATTCACCATTTTCAGAGGAAACCTTGAGCCGAACAATTAAACCATACAGCCACAAAGAATCGCCCCTGCTGGTAGTCATTTCCGGGCCATCCGGGGTGGGCAAAGATATGACCATTTTGCGAATGAAAGAGCTGGGCTATCCGTTTCATTTTGTGGTAACCGCCACCACCCGCCCCCAGCGAAGCGGCGAAGAAAACGGCGTGGACTACTTTTTTGTGTCAATGAGCGAATTTGCCGAAATGATTGAAATGGATGAACTGCTGGAATACGCCGTGGTTTACGGCGATTACAAAGGCATTCCCAAAGCGCAGGTACGCAAGGCGCTGGCCAGCGGCAAAGACGTGATAATGCGCATTGACGTGCAGGGCGCAGAAACCATCCGGCGGCTGGTGCCGGAAGCCGTTTTTATTTTCATCTCCGCCGAATCTGAAAGCGCGCTGGTTCGGCGGTTGCGGCAGCGCAAAACCGAGCCGGAAGACCAGCTCAAAATGCGTATTGCCACCGCCCGGCAAGAGATGAAACGGCTGGACCTGTTTGATTACGTGGTCATCAATTACCAGGACCAGCTTGACGAAACCTGCAAAAAAATTGCGGCTATCATTACCGCCGAACGCTGCCGCGTGCAACAAAGGGAGATTAACCTGTGAGTTCCTACCCCCCCAATTCTGTATATGATTCTCCGCCGGTGCAGCCGCAGCGCCAGTTTTTGCCGCTGCCGTTGAGCAAGCCGTTTTTTACCTACGCCCTGCTGGTGGCTATTGGCGTGGTATATTTGCTTGAAGAACTGCTCGGCGGCTCTACCAGCACCGATGTGCTGGTTACGCTGGGTGCCAACGCCGGCTGGCAAATCCTGCTCAACGGCGAGGTGTGGCGGCTGTTCACCAGCATGTTTCTGCACATCGGGCTGATGCATCTGTTTTTTAACGGCTATGCCCTGTTTATTTTTGGGCTGGAAATGGAACGCATTTACGGCCCGGACCGATTTATTGTGGTTTACGTGCTGGCCGGCCTGTTTGGCAGTTTAGCCAGCTTTGCCGCCCGCGGGCCGCTGACGCTTTCGGCGGGGGCGTCCGGTGCAATTTTTGGAGTCATCGGCATGAATCTGGCCTTCTTTCTGCTGCACCGCGACTCTTTTGGGCAGTTTGGTCGCCAGCGAATGGTCAGCACGCTGGTCATCATTGGCGTCAATTTAATGTTTGGTTTTACCGTAAACGGCATTGATAACTACGCTCACATTGGCGGGTTGGTGGCCGGGTTTGCGCTGGGTTACGGCTTGGCTCCGCGCTACACCGTAAACCGCAACAGCATTACCCCCACGGTGGTTGATACCATATCGCTGCTGACCCGCTGGTGGGTGCCGGCCATTGCCGTGGTGTTGCTAACCGGCGGGGTTTACGCCTCGATGATTTTTTGGCTGGCCCGGTTGAGTGCATTCCGGTAAACAAGGCAGCAAGGCAGCAGGGGGATGGGGAGCCGTTCCCTGACTCCCGACTCCTGAATCCTGACTTCTGGTATTAGAGGAGGACACGATGAACAGCGCACACGCCGCAAAGACGCGGATTCGCCAGCCGCGTTTTGCCGACAATATGTGGTACAGCGCCAACGCCGACACGCTTAAAGCGCGCATCACAAATTATCTGGCCGACCCACCGCTTCAGCTTGACCCCGAAAGCGTGCTGGGGGTGGTGGCTCCGCACGCCGGGCATCGCTTTAGCGGGCACGTGGCCGGCGCAGGCTTTGCCAACCTGCCATCGGGGCTGGTAGACACCGTCATTCTGCTTGGCCCCGACCACCGGGGCGCGGCGCCGGGCCGCACATCCACCCCGGCGGTAGAAATGTGGCACACCCCGCTGGGCAACATCCCCGTGGCCTGGGAACTGCTGGACATCATCAAAAAAGAGGTTGGACTG
>RFJF01000353.1 GCA_003695455.1 Chloroflexota bacterium | reverse complement strand
CTCCAGCCACTGCACAGAATTGCCCACGGAAATTTCGCCGGAATCGAGAACCTCGCCAAACGCGCCGCCGCCCCAGTTGGGCTGGAGCGCCCGGCGTAAGCCGGGCTGAAACTGGTCCATCAGCTCGCAGGGGCGGGTTTCGCCGTAAATGCGGATGCGGCAATCGCCGATTTGCAGCACCCGGCCCCGGGTTTCTTGCAGGGTGATACCGCTGACCATCAGGTTGGCCCGCCGGGTTGAGGGGTCCAGTTCCACGTTCAGGCCGCCGGTCACGGCCTGCCACCGTTCCTGTTCGATGATGGTGACCTGCCGTTTGCCGCCCTGATTGGCGTTGCCCACCAACCCCCGCCCCTCTTCCAGCGTGGCCCGCGAGGCCGGGTCCATGGGGCCGGCTTTGGCTCGTTTTATCCAGATGGCTTCCAGTTTACCGCTTTGCTGTTGAGACATTTCCCCGACCTCTTTTTGCAGGTACTTTACTTATGTTCTTTATTTTCAATGATGGGATGGTGGTTGTTTGGTTGGGCAACAGCCTGTTCCCCCGACAGTTGAATGCCTTAAACGTAGCAGATTCGGCCCAAATGTCAAACCGGCGAAGCGCCGGTCATGCAGCCACTGTGCGGCTGGCAGTGACAAATTGGGTGAAGTCAATTTATCAACATGCCGGCAGCGTGATTCTGGTACAAAAAGGTTGGGGAGCTTGAACATGGCCTGCAAATATGATATTATGTTAATCACAACTTGTCATAATTCAATATCACACACTTGTTCATTGACAACAGAATGAAGCGCGTGGGGGAAAGAAGGATGCCCTGCGCGCTGTTTGCATATCGGGGGTTAGCAAAAACGGGAGGCAATGATGCTTGCTAACGTGATAATTGTACTGGTTTCTGTGGTGACGGCGGCCATATTTGTGCTGGCGCCCGGCTGGTGGTGGCTGGCGGGGTCGGCGGTGTTTGTGCTGGCCTGGGCCATGTTTGCGTTTATGTCGGTACCATACAAAGATGTGTCTAACCGGGGAATGTGGGCCATTGCATCGTGGGGGGCGATGCTGGCCGGTTTAATTTCAACGGTGATGATGGTTGTATTTCAGGTGCGTGATGTGCCCATTGTACTCACCGCCGAAAGTCTGCAACCCATTAATTATGCCGGGGCCAGAATTGCGGCGATGCTGGGCGGCGGGGTGTTGCTTACCCTGCCGGTGATGCTGGTCTTTTTGCTGGCGGTGGGCTATTTTAGCAGCCTGTACGTGCTGGCCCTCCACGAATCGGAAGGGTTGACCTTTTGGCAGGGCTTCAAATCCTTCTTCCTGCTGATCACTGATTTTACACTGACCTGGCAAGTGGTGGAAAACGGCCAGATTACCGATATCAAAAAACAGGGCTACACCAACAAATGGCTCAGCCGGGGTAAAATTTTTGTCAAACCCGGCAACGCCATCATTACCGAACGCGGCGGCAAGATTACCGGTATCCACGGGCCGGGGGTGGTGCAGACCGTCAAAAACGAGATGATTCGCACTGTGTTTGATTTGCGCAAGCAATCTGTGACGCAGGTGGTTGAGAACGTCATCACCGCCGACCGCATCCCGCTGACCATCGAGATGGGGATTGTGTATCAGATTACCCCGGCGGACCCCGTAACGCCGGGTGTGTTGAAAGAAAGCAAGTTCGGCGTTTTTCCGGTTGATATTCAAACACTCACAAAAGCCGGATTCAACGGCACGTCCGGCGGTTGGAAGGGATTCGGTGACAATGTGCCGGTAGGCCGCCTGCGGGATCAGGTGATGGCTCACCAGTTGGATGAACTGTTTGATTTCAATGTGACGGCAGGGACTCTCTCTGCTCGCGTTAACTCGCGCAAAATCAAGGAAATTGAGGATGCCATCCTGGCAGAAATCAACAGTTTTGCCGATGACGGGATGGGAATCACTTACGGGAATATTGATATTCGGGAAATTAGCCTGCCCAAAGATGTGCGTGATGCAGTTCACACTCGTCTGAAATCAGAAGCCGAGGCGGAGGCCATTCAAAGAATCGAGGGGCAGCGGAATACAACCCGCGGCGGTCTGGTACGTGCCATTTTGAACGGCATGGCTGCCGCCGGTGTTACTATCGGGCCGGCGCAACTCCAGCTTGCCACCGAGTTTGCCCGAATCACACGCCGGGCGCTGGCCGACGATGTGCTGGGACACCAGTACATTGACATGCTGACCAAGATTGCAGAAGGGGACGCTTCAAAGATTTTCAATATTACGCCGGAGCCGACCACAGTTGATTTGGAAAATGTACCGTGGCTGGGCAGCAACGGCAATGGGCACAATGGGAACGGGGGAAATTAACCAAAAATCAGCGGAATACTTTCGATTTGACAGTTAATGGAACAACCCAAAATTTGTGATTGATTTGTGAACCGGGAGCTGATATAATAACGGTATTACAAGTGGTTTATCGTTAGGGGTTTGGTATGCATACGGTAACGGTATCTCCCAAATTTCAGGTGGTTATTCCTAAAGCTATTCGTACTTCATTGGAACTTGAACCGGGGCAAAAAATTCAGGCCATTTTGTACGATAACCGGATTGAACTCATCCCGGTCCGGCCAATAAAATCTATGCGCGGTTTTCTCAAAGGGATTGACACATCAATTGAGCGGGAGGTTGACCGCCTGTGAAAAATGTGGTTGATTCTTCCGGTTGGCTGGAGTACTTTGCCGATGGAGAAAATGCAGATTTTTTTGCCGCTGCCATTGAGGATGCCGGCAATCTGGTTGTGCCGGTAATCAGCTTGTACGAGGTTTTTAAGCGGGTCTACCAACAGCGAGGCTCAGGCGAGGCATTGCAATCGGTTGCCGTGATGGAGCAGGGGCAGGTGGTCCCGCTTGACGAAACATTAGCCTTAAGCGCCGCAAAGCTCTCGGTAGAACTAAAACTGCCGATGGCCGACAGCATCATTCTGGCAACAGCCCGTTTTCAAAACGCCACACTTTGGACTCAGGATGCTGATTTCAATGGGCTTGATGGTGTGCAGTATACTGAAAAAGCGTAATTTGAACTGTGCATCACGTTCCCTCGGCCAGCACGGCGCGAACCGGCGTGGTGTTGGTCCGGCTGGCGTTGATTTGTCTGCAAGCAGATTCAAACTCGCCGCTGACCCCCAACATTTGCGCCAGCGAGTCGAGCGCATCCTCAAACCCTTCCTGGTAGCCCGATGCGTAGCAATCTTCCCGAATGTGCCGGTCAAACCGGCGATGAGCCAGATACAGCGCCCGCAAACCATCCAGAATATCAGAGCGGTGAACCAGAATCGGCCCGGTTGGTAATTTTGGCATTTTGCAACTCCATTGCCAGAACTTTTGTTCTAGCCTATCACACCTGCCCAAAAAACACAAACGCCCCCTGCGATTTGTGCGCCGGTGCCGGCGCACAAACAGGAAGCGTGGCATCCTCAAAATCGCAGGTGTTTTTAAAGGGCGGTCAATTGCCGGGCCGAATGTGCTGCCGGCCCGGCTCCAAAATCGTACCATTTTTGCTACCGAGCCACAATAGGTAATTTGTTCCAACCCCGGCAGTTCAACTCCTCCTTCCAAAAAATTCGCAAATTCTGTGGCGCGCATGGTATACTTTCTGCGGAGAGAATGACCGACCATGCCCGTCAAACGTCGCCGACGACAGGATTTGCGATTACAATTGCTGGCACTGTATCTGTTGTTTGTGGTGCCTATTTTTGTGGTGGGGGTGCTGATGTACACCAGCGCCAGCGCTCGCCTGCGCGCCGACGTCTCTGCCGCCGACCTCAGCCTGGCCCGGGCCATCGCCCTGGAAACGGACGATATGCTGCTCAAGGCCCGTGATGCCGTAGCCGAGTTTGCCCAAATGCCGGCAGTGGTAGCAGCCAGCCCGCGTGGCATGGAGCGCGCCTTCAGCGCGGGGGCCGCTGCCCGGCAGGATGTCAACCTCTTTTATCGCCTCTCTCCTGAGGGGATTATGTTGTACCACTACCCTTCCGGCCCCGGCTCTACTGTGGGCAAGGATTTTTCCTTTAGGGATTATTTTGTAACCGCCCGCGATACCGGCCGGCACGTTTTTTCAAAGGGCCGGATTTCGCCGACCACCGGCCGCCCGGTGGTGACCAGCGTCATGCCGGTTGAAAAGGCCGGCGGTTTTGCGGGCGTGGTGGCTGCCAACCTTGAACTGCAAAAACTGACCGAAACAGTACGCCGCATCAGCCTTGACCGCGCCAACGGCGAAGCCGTAATGATTATCGATTCTGCCGGCCAGTTGATTGCCCATTCGCACTCCGATGAACTTTTGCAAAACATTGTGGATACCGTGCCCGGCGTACACACGGTGTTGTCCGGCGGCGAAGGTTCTTTTACCGCCACAGACTCTGCCGGGGTTGAGTATCTGTACAGTTACACCCCCGTGCCCAGCGCGGGCTGGGGCGTTATTGTCCAGCGGCCCACCCGCCAGGCGTTTGCCTCGCTGGATAGTTTTCAGCGCGGGCTGGTGCTGGCGCTGGCAATTTTTGGGCTGGGCGCTATCTTTTTCTGGGTGGTGCTCTCAAACCGGCTCATTAACCCGCTGGAAAAACTAACCCGCTTTGGCTTGACCGTGAGCGAAGACCCCGACGAATTTGAAACCGGTCGCCGCTCCGTCCAGTCAATTGCCCACCGCGCCGACCAGATGGGCGAACTGACCCGCGTTCTGCTGCGCGCCGAGGAGGACATTCGGCGTCGTATTCTGGAATTGACCACGCTCAACAAAACCAGCCGGGCTGTGGTTTCTACGCTGGATACTGAAACCGTCATCAGCAACATTCTTGACGAAGTACAGCGGCTGCTGGGCGTGCGCCAGTGCGCGCTGATGGTAGTCAACGAGGAAATGCAAAAGCTGGAACTGCGGGCCAGCCGCGGCATGAGCGCGGACCATCGCTTTGAGCTGGACCTGGCCGACACCGACCAGGACATTCCCGTGTTCAAGGCCATTCACACCAACCAGCCGGTGCAGGTTCCGGATATCAACGCGGTTGACGGCCCGCTGCCGGTGCTGTCTTTGGCCCGCCCCGAGGGCTGCCGTTCGGCGTTGATTGTGCCGCTGGCCGCGCCGCACATTTCGCCCGCCGTGCTGGTTATTTACCGGGCCGATGTTCACCAATTCAGCACACAGGAAATTGACCTGGCCACCAGTTTTGCCAACCACGCTGCGGTGGCGCTGGAGCACGCCACGCTCTTTAGCCTGACCGACGCCGAACTGCAAAAGCAGGTGCGCTCGTTGAGCGCGCTCAACCGGGTGGGGCACTCCGTCAGCCAATCGCTTGAGGTGGGCGATGTGCTGAACAACGCCATGGACGCCGTGTTTGAAATTATGCCTGCCGATGCCTGCTGGATTTATTTGCAGCGCGAAACCGAAGATTTTTTGCGGCTGCGGGCGCAGCGCGGCCTGCCGGCAGAATTAACCGAACAACTCCGTGACCAGTTGATTGAGTACGGGCAGGGGGTGGCCGGCCGCGTTGCCACAACCGGCGAACCGATGCTGCTTGATTTGTTGACCCTGCAACCCACCTACTGGCCCGATGACCCCATGATTGCCGCCGCCAACTGGCAATCTTTTGCCACGGTTCCACTGCTGGCCAAAGACGAAATCATCGGCGTGCTGGGCATGGCCGCCAAAACCGGCCCTGCCTTTTCTGAGGCTGACGTGTCTCTGCTGCAGGCGCTGGGCGACCAGATTGCTATTGCCGTGGTCAACGCCCGCCTCTACCGGCGCAGCGGCGAAATTGCCACCCTGGAAGAGCGCAACCGCATGGCCCGCGAAATCCACGACACACTGGCGCAGGGATTTACCGGCATTTTGGTGCAACTGCGCGCCGCAGAACGGCTGAGCCTCAAACGGCCGGAGCAGGCCGTGCAAAGTTTGCAGGAAGCGCAGGAACTGGCCCGCCAGAGTTTGCAGGAAGCGCGGCGCTCGGTGCTTAATTTGCGGCCCACCGTGCTTGAAAACACTGCGCTGGACCAGGCCATTGCCCGGCAGGTAGCCCGTTTTCAGGCCGAAAGCGGCGTGGCCGCCGAATTTGCGCTCGAGGGGTACCCCTCGCCGCTCAGCCCGGAATTTGAAAAATACCTGTATCGCATCACGCAAGAGGCGCTCACCAACGTAGCGCGTCACGCTCAGGCCCGCCGCGTGCAGGTGACCCTGCTGTACGAGCACGACGCCGTGCAGCTTACCATCAGCGATGACGGCATCGGCTTGAACGGGCGGGTTGGCAACGGCAGCCCGGCCGAACTGCGCCGCCTGGCCGATGGCAGCAACGGCCATTTTGGCCTGCTCGGCATCCATGAGCGGGTCAGCCTGATGGGCGGGCAGGTATTGTTTGACAGCCCGCCATCCGGCGGCACAACAATCAAGGTGAGAATTCCCGTATGAGTCACGCAATCACTGTAATTCTGGCCGATGACCACCCGGTAGTGCGGCGTGGGCTGGCCGCAATGGTAGATGCCGAAGACGACATTGAGGTCATTGGCGAGGCCGAAAATGGCGAAGCAGCGCTGCAACTGGCCCGCACGCTCAAACCCGATGTAATGTTGATGGATTTGCAAATGCCGGTCATGGACGGCGTAGAAGCCATCAAACGTATTCACGCCGAACTGCCGGGCATCAAGGTTATTGTGCTGACCACCTTTGCCGACGATGATTACATTTACGCCGGCATTGCCGCCGGCGCGCGGGGCTACCTGCTTAAAGACGCCCCGCCGGAGCAGCTCATCGAGGCCATTCGGGCGGCACATCGCGGAGAATCGTTGCTGGACCCGGAGGTGGCTGGCCGCCTGCTGGACCGCATATCCGGGATGATGGCCCAGGTGTACGGTGCGCCGGCCACAGATTCTTCACCCGGTGATGACGATGCCGGAATCCGGCCGGTGCCCAAAGTTCGCCCGCCCAAACTTACCCCGCGTGAGCTGGATGTGCTGGCACTGATGGGGCGCGGCAAACGCAACAAAGAAATCGCCGAGGAACTGGTTATTGCCGAGCGCACGGTAAAAATCCACGTGGGCAACATTCTGGGCAAGCTCAACGTATCAAACCGCACCGAAGCCGTGGCTCAGGCCATCAAAATGGGGGTTATCAAAGATTGAATTTCTGTGGAAAATTAGTTCAGTTTCATTTTTATTAGGTAGCCAATGATGATACAGGTATCTGATGATTTAGTATTTGTTTATCAAATTGATGGCAATGATAAAATCACTTTTGTTGACGAGGCATGGTTATTGTTTGCCCGTCAAAATGATGCACCCGAGTTGACCCGTGAAACTGTGTTGGGCCACATACTCTGGAAATTTATTGGTGACGCCACAACCGTAGAGATTTACAAGCGGTTGTTAAATCGGGTACGGGCTACCCAATTGCCCGTAACGGTTCCGTTCCGGTGTGATTCATCAACCCGTTGCCGGTATATGGAAATGGAAATGGTTTCTCTTGGCAACGGCGTGGTTCAGTTTAATTCAAGGATTCTGACTTTGGAAGAGCGGGCGGAGGTTAAACTTTTAAGTAGCCGGATTGACCGGTCTGCCGAAGTGGTAAATATGTGCAGTTGGTGTAAAAAAATTAAAACAGCACCGGGTTGTTGGGTAGAAGTTGAGGAAGCGACGCGGGAGATGAATTTGTTCCACACAATTTTTCCGCCCATGATTAGCCACGGCATTTGCCCGGATTGTTTAGAATCGTTGCAAAGCCAGTTGGTTGAATTGGGAACAACGCTGGAATAATGCCGCCAGGTTTGGTAAAAAACCTTTGGCAACGACGATTTTGTCATATCGTTTGGGTGACAGG
>RFJF01000352.1 GCA_003695455.1 Chloroflexota bacterium | reverse complement strand
TAATTTAAAAAACCGGCAGGTCAGGACGTGGCAAATCCTGACCTGCCGGTAAACAAAGAGGAAGTCAAAAGGATTACAGGAACAGTTCGCGCACTACCGAGGTGTAGATTGCGCCGTTGCCGTTGCTGGTTTCTTTTTTTAGCCGAATGGTGGGTTCGTGCAGAATTTTGTTAATCAGCCGGTGGCTCATGGTTTTGACCAGTTCCTGGTCGTGCTCATTCAAGTCAAGCCGGTTGAACAGGCGCTCCAACTCATTCTGACGCAAGATTTCGGCGCGTTTCCGCAGGGCAGAAATGGTGGCCACGGCGCTCAACGAGGAGAGCCATTCTGTAAATTTGGCGCTTTCTTCCTGCACAATGGCTTCAACCATTGGGATTTCTGACTCTCGTTCGCGCACATTTTGTTCGGCCTGGCTTTGCAGGTCGTCAATATCGTGCAAATATACGTTGGGCAGTTCCGAAACATCGGGGTCAACGTCGCGCGGTACGGCAATATCAATAATAAACAGGGGACGACCGTTTCTGGCTTCTGTGGTGGGCCTGAGCAACCGGCGGTTGAGGATGGTGTGCGGTGCGCCGGTTGAGGTAATTACAATATCGGCGGAAATGAGGGCGTCGGGCAGTTCCTGAAACGTAATGGCTTTCCCATCCCAGGCTTTAGCCAGTTGTTCCGCATTTTTAAAGGTGCGATTAGCCACCACAATATCGGTTGCGCCGCGTTTAATGAGCGCGCGCACGGCAATGGCTCCCATCTCGCCGGCGCCAATCAGCAACACCTGCTGCCGGGAGAGGTCGCCCAGCAGTTCGACGGCCAGCCCCGCCGCCACTGAACTGATAGACGAAGCGTTGACGCTGATGCCGGTTTCTGTGCGGGCGCGTTTGCCGGCGTGAATAGCGGCCATAAACAATTTTGACATCACCGTGCCGGCGGCTCGCTGAGCCAGGGCGGCTTCGTAGGCGGTGGTAATCTGGCCCAAAATTTGCGGCTCGCCCAGCACCATCGAGTCCAGTCCGGCGGCAACCTGCATCAGGTGATGCACGGCCTCTTCAGTATTGTATACGTACAGGTAATCCACAAACTGCTCCGGCGCAATTTCACGCGATTGGCTGAGAAAGTCAATAATTGCCTGGGTGGCTATTTCCGGGTTGTGTACCAGGGCGTACACTTCCAGCCGGTTGCAGGTGGATAAAATAACGCCCTCCCGGATGTGTTCCAGGTGGGCGTTGGTATGGTTGGCATCAAAGTGGGTCAACGCCGAGCGAAGGGTGGCGGCAGAAAATGACAGCCGTTCTCTGATTTCAACCGGTGCGGTTTTGTGATTCAGTCCAACGAGTAAAATTTTCATGAATTCTCTCCTCTTTCAGGCAGGTGGCAGGTAGTTGTGTTCCCCGGATTGGAACAAGTGATTGCCCGGATTCATTATTACATATTTTTATGCGGGATAATAGTGAATAAAGTCACTATTTATTAGTGACAAATGTCTCAAATTGGAGAGAGAATCAAAAAAAGCCGGTCAATTTGACCGGCTTTTTATTTGAAAATATTCGATGTGAATTTATGCCGTTACCGGCGAGTGCCGCTTGCTGCGCCACCAGAAGTAGAGGAGCAGCAGGAAGATGACAGTCAGCCCGATGATGATGGGCAGCAGAATGGATAGTACCGCCGCAATAAGCGCCAGTATATCTTCAAGAATGCTAACCAGCCAGTTGCCCGCACCGGCCGTGGTGGCGGTAACGGCGGGCCGCGCCACCGATTTGGCGGTGTGAACCGTACCCGCTACCAGCAAACCGGCTACAAAAGCCACAATGGGGTTGAGGTCGCCAACTACGCCGGAACCGGCCGCAAATAAAATGGCCCCGGCCACAGGCCGGCCCACGGTTTGCAGTACGTCGTTCACGGTGTCAACAGCGGGGATTTTGTCTACCGTCATTTCAATGAGCAGCAGTACCACCAGCGTTGCAATCACCCAGCCGTTGGTCATCACGTTCCACGGCTCGTTGAGCTGGATCAGGTTGGTGTACCGCGCCGCCAGCGCCACCACCAGCAGCGGCAGGTAGGCGTTCAGCCCCGCCGATGCCGATAGCCCAAAGGCGGTAAACAGCCCCGAAAATGCTTCTATCATTGACAACCTCCAAAATCAAACTAACTTATACGGCCTTGCGGGCCAGTTGCCCGTACAGATTGCCTACCACCAGGTAGGACCAGAACACGGTGAAGAAGATTCCAATCAGGCACAGAATCAGGCCAAAGCCGGCCACAATTCCGGCCACCCAGGAAAGCAGGAACACAATGATGTAATCGCCGATGTTGGTGCGGATAAAGCTCCACAGTTCGGCAAACTGAAACGCAGAACCAATCGTTTCATGCTGCGCATAGCGAATAAAGGCTGCCGGCATGAAAAAGCCCACCAAAACACTCACCAGAAATTGCAAACAGTTGAGGCAAACCGCTACAAACCCCAGCGCCGCCGCCGTGTCAGAATCGGCGCTGCCCAGAAAACCCTGCGTGGCGCCCGCACCGCAGGCCAGCACAATCACCGGAATGTAATAGATGATGGCAATAACGGCAATCATCAACCCGGTTTTGAACAGACCGCCAAAATCAGTCCATTCCGGCAGGGGCGTGGCTTGCCCGTCCCGGACATTTTTGAGGACCTCAATCATATATCCGCCAATCGGCAGAAGTAACAATAGCCCCACCAAAATTGGTGAAAGCAGCACGCCAACAAAAACAATGCCGCCGCCAATGGCTATCTTTTTGATCCAGTCCTCATCGTCAAACATAAAGGTAAATGCGGAACCAATATCCATTAAAATGATCTCCCCTCTGAATATGAAATGTTGGTTAAAATTGATGAATGGAGTCCAGTGCACCCACAAGTGCCAAATCTTGATTTAGCTTTGATGGCTACTTCCCCAATAAGCACCTCCTGCTGCGCCGAACGCGGC
>RFJF01000351.1 GCA_003695455.1 Chloroflexota bacterium | reverse complement strand
GAGTAAGAATTATGTCGAACGGCGCACCCGTCACCGCCACCGAAATTCTGGAGCTTGCCCGCAACCTGCGCCCTCAAATTCAGGCGTGGCGGCGGCAAATTCACCAGTACCCGGAGCTGGGCTTCACCGAAACCCGCACCGCCGGGCTGATTAACGATGCTCTGCGAGAGTTGGGGCTTGAGACGCAAACCGGCGTTGCCAAAACCGGCGTAGTGGCGACCATTGAAGGCGGCCCCGGCCCCGTGGTCGGTTTGCGGGCCGATATTGACGCGCTGCCCATCACCGAGCAGAACGGCACCGAATTTGACAGCCGCCGCCCCGGACTGATGCACGCCTGCGGCCACGATGCGCACACGGCCATGCTGTTGGGCGCAGCTACCCTGTTGCAACAACTTTCGGCGGAGGGACGGCTGCCCGGCACGGTGCGGCTGCTGTTCCAGCCCAGCGAAGAGGGGCAGGACGACGAGGGTAAATCGGGGGGAATGCGGATGGTTGAAGAGGGCGCGCTGGCCGGGCTGGATGCCGTGTTTGGCCTGCACGTAGATACCAGCCTCAACACCGGAACCGTAGCCACCCGGCCCGGCCCCATGATGGCCAGCGCCGATAATTTCACCGTCACCCTGCGGGGCAAATCGGCACACGCGGCGCGTCCCCACCAGGGCGTTGACACCATCGCCTTGTCGGCGCTGGTGATTCAGGCTATTCACCAGATTGTCAGCCGCCGGGTGAACCCGGTGGAAGAGGGGGTCATCACCATTGGCACCATTCAGGGGGGAACCAAAGAGAACATTCTGGCCCCCAGCGTGACGCTGGGCGGCACTATCCGCAGTTTTACGCCGGAAAACCGCCAACTTTTAATTGACGAATTGCGCCGGGCGTGCAGCCTGGTTGAGCCGCTGCACGGCAGTTTCACGCTTGATTTGCAGACCGGCTACCCGCCGGTGGTCAACCATCCACAGGCCAGTGCGGCCATGGTTTCGGCGCTGGAAGATATGCTGGGGCCGGAACAGGTGCAGGAAGCGCCCAAACTGATGGCCGCCGAAGATTTCAGTTTTATGCTGGGAGAAGTTCCGGGCTGCTTTTTGCGGCTGGGGGTTCACAACCCGGCGTGGCAGGAGCGCACGTTTGTACACACGCCCACCTTCCGGCTGGATGAGGCCGCGCTGCCGGTAGGTACGGCTTCGCTGGTGGCAACAACGCTGGCGTGGATGGCCCGGCAGGGCTGAATCAGCCGCCGGATTCGTCCGGGTCGTCCGGGTTGCCGTCCGCTTTTTTCAACCGCCGCCGCAAAATATCGGGGATGTCGCCCCCCAGCGAAAGCACCTCGATGGCTTCATCGCTGTCAATGGGGGGCAAATCTTCGGAGCGGAGCGCAAAATCCTCGTCAGACAGAAGCGGCTCGGCGGGGGCTGTGGCGGCCAGCGGCGCGGCGGTGGAATCTTCCCCGGAGGTTTCATCCTCCTCCAGCATGGCATCGTCTACCATCGCCTGCTGCACCCAATCCAGCACCTCGCCGGAGTCGGTCAGCAGCAGCGCCCCCCGGTCCAGTAATTCCCTGTTTCCGGCTGTATCTTCCTTGACAAACACAGGCAGGCCGCGTTCCAGCGCTGCGTTGGCCCGCGTCTGGGCGTCGGCATCGGCCTCTGGAATGAGCAGCGCCAGCGACAGGTGGTCAATAATCAGGTTGCGGGCATCGGCCAGTTTTTCCTGGTAGGGGGTATCCGGGGCAAACGGGCTGACCAGCGCCGTGCGCCCGGCCTGCGCCGCGCCATCGAGCTTGCGGGTGGTTTTGCCAAATGCGGCCAGCCCCATCGGCAGAACGGCCACCGTAAAACCGCGCTCTGTGGTCAACATGCTTTCAAATGTGGTGCGGTCCAGCCCGCGCGAGTAGCCGCTGACAATGCCGATGTCGTCCGCTTCCAGCGCGGCCAGCAGTTCGGTGACAAACGGGGTGGTGGTGGGGCCGGCCGTGCCTAACACGGTGACGCAAGGTTGGTTGAGCAGGCGCGCCGGGCCTTTGACCCACAAAATCAGCGGTTGTTTGGCCGGCGACAGGGTGTAAATGAGGCGGCGCGGGTAACGGGGGTCGGTGAGAATGATGGGTTCGATGCCCTGACTTTGCCAGCCGGCCAGCGCCTGCTGCTGGGCTTGCAGTTTGCCGCGCACGGCCAGAATGCGCCCGGCGTCGGCGTCTGACAGGCCAAAGGTGGTGGTCAGTTCCAGCGCCGACAGGTTGAGCAAGTCGGCGGGGGCGCGGCCTTCGGTAACACACCAGCGGATGAGTACCGGTTTGAGCACGTTTAACTTGAGGCCGCTGTGCTGAATGAGCGCCAGCCAGTAAATTGTGTCAGAAAAATCAGACATTATTCACCCTAACCCGGACAAGCCGGAACCAAACAGGAAATGGATTAAGGAGTACGGACTACAGAGTAGGCCAATTACTTCTTACTCCCTTTTCCTTACTTCCCGGCTGCACATAATTTTCTTGCACAAATTACAAACTTTTGACTAAAAAGCACCTTATGCAGGCTTATTTTACGGCCAGTTGAACCACACACGGCTCGGGGTAGTTGCCAATTTTATCAACCACCACCAGCCGGAACTGGTACTGGCCCGGCGGCACGGTGTCGCTGTTCCACGAGCCGAGTACGCCGTTGGCTACGGGGTTATCAAATCTGTTCACAAAGACCCAATCCCCGGACGCCGGGTCCTGAAACTCAAACTTGTAGTAATCAAAATTATCAATGGCAGCGGCGCCCAGCACTTGAACCACGCCCACTACGGCAGCGCCGTTGCCGGGCTGGGTGATCCGTGCCGCCGGATTGGGGCAATTGGGTGGCTGTCCCTGTGAAATTTCGGGGGTGGGTGGCGGCGGTGTATCCTCGATGATGGGTGTGGGAATTGTGGTTGGGGCGGGCGTGGCAGTGGGTGTGGGTGTTGGCAACAACGGCGGCGGTGTGGGCGTTGGCGGCAGGGCGATGATAGGCGTGGGGGTAGGGGTATCGGGCGGCGGTGGAACGATGGTTGGCGTGACCAGACTGAGGTAGTAAACGCCCAGCATCAACACCAGCACAATCATGAATCCGGCAAAATAGCGCGTAATTCTGATGCTGGCGTTTTCGCGTTCCAGCGCAAATATTGAACGGCTGCGGTCTCGGCGGGCCAGCCAAATCAGCCGCAAAAAGAAAATGGCTACCAGCCCCAAAATGATGTAAAGCCAGGTGTCAAAAATAACAATTGGCCGGAGAAATTCTAACATGTGTCCTGCTGCGTTTTCAGATCAAATCAACAAGTGCTTTCCGGTAATAAGTTTGTTCTTTGAGCAAGAAAATTATGTGCAACCGGAAAGTAAGGAAAAGGGAGTAAGAAGTAATGACCTAATCTGTAATCCCTATTCCATACTCCATTTCCTGTTTGGTTCCGGCTTGTCCATGTAATCTTGCAAACCAGTAGAGTATACAAACAGGGGCAAATTATGGCAATTTTTCCAGAATACCTTTAAGTAACAACATCAACCGCGGCACAATTGTTTTGCCGGTTGCCAGCACTTCTTCATGGGTGGTTTCCAGCCCGGAGCCAAATGCGGCCACTGCCACATTGGTGATGCTGCTAATGCCCAACACCCGGATTCCGCTGTGATTGGCTATAATGGCTTCCGGCACGGTAGACATTCCCACGGCGTCTGCGCCCAGTGCCGCCAGCATGCGGATTTCGGCGGGGGTTTCAAACGAGGGGCCGGCCAGGTAGGCGTACACGCCCTGACGCAAGCTGAGGTTATTCTGACCGGCAACCTCACCGGCCAACCCAATCAGTTCCGGGTTGTAAGGTTCGGTCATGCTGGGAAAACGGGGTCCAAATTCATCCAGGTTGGGACCACGCAGCGGGTGAAACCCGGCCATACCCACAAAATTGAGATGGTCAGTAATCAGCATTAAATCACCGGCCTGAAATTGACGGTTTACGCCGCCGGCGGCGTTGGTAAGAATCAGGGTTTTGATGCCCAGCACGCTCATCACCCGGATGGGAAAGGTGATGTGTTGGGGGCTGTACCCCTCGTAAAAATGGGTGCGGCCCTGCATCACCAACACCGTTTTGTCGCCCAGTTTGCCAATGACCAGCCGGCCGGCGTGACCGGGCGCGCCGGAGTGGGGAAAGTGTGGAATATCCTGGTAGGGGATGATATTGGCATCTGTAATTTCATCGGCCAGCGGGCTGAGGCCGGAACCCAAAACCAGCGCAATCTCGGGGCGGTGGTCGGTTTGGGACCGGATGGCATCGGCGGCCTGTTTGAATTGGTCAAGAGTGTAGAATTGTTGTGATTGTGATTGGGTTGTCATTGAGCTAATTCCTTGTTCAGAAAAAATGCAGAGCGGTGCACACTCTGCATCAATTTTTCAATATTGGCAATTTTAATACGCAAGAAACGGAATAAATCCGGCTACTGGTCACCGGATTCTTTGTTGAGCTGGGCGTAAACCTGGGTGGTTGAAATATTGGCGTGCCCCAGCAATTTTTGAATATCCTGCAACGATTTTCCCTGACTCAATTTATGAGCCGCAAATGAGTGGCGCAGAGTGTGCGGCGTAACCTGCCCGGAAATACCCACAATTTCAACATACCGTTTGATGATGAGCCACAACCCCTGCCGTGTGAGGCGCTGCCCCCGATTGTTCAAAAACAGCGCATCTTCTTTGGGATTGTGAATGAGTGTGGCGCGGGCGCCGTTAATGTACGCCTGCAATGTGTTGACTACTGAGCCGCTCAGGGGAATGGTGCGGTCTTTGCTGGCGCGTTTGCCCCGTACCCGCACCGAACCGGTAGCCGATCCCTCATCAAAGGTGAGGTCAGATACGTTCAGCGAGACAAGTTCGGTAACGCGCATGCCAGAGGCGTACAGCATTTCCAGCAAGGCCAGGTCTCGCTGGGATTTGGGGCCAATTTCATCGAGGGGGGCGCGGAGAATGCGTTCAATTTCGGCGGGAGAGATAGCTTTGGGCAGCCGTTTTTTTACTTTGGGTGAGTCAAGCGTAAAAGTGGGGTCATCGGTGAGTACACCTTCGGCCAGCAAAAAATGAAAGAAAGATTTAATGGCGGCCACTTTTCTGGCTACGGTTGACGAGGTATACCCACTGTTTTTCAGTTGATCAATGTAGGCAATAATCTCCGCCTTTGAAACCTCATTCCAGGCCTGGGGGCCTTGTCCATCATGGCCCGCGCCAATGCCTTCGTAAAACTGGTTGAGATCGTTTTGATAAGCCGCAACGGTATTTTCGGCATACTTTTTGTCAACCTCTAAAAACTTCAGAAAATCCTGAATATTTTCTTTCATTTTTCTGTTCCTTAATACCGGCATAATTTAAGACTGAAAGGCAAAGCATACGGGGCAGAATTCTGGTTTCTGGCCCAAAAATCAGTTTGTAGCTGTCTACCTTGACGCCTGACAAGTTGGCTGTGGACGAAGCTGAAATTTGTTAACAAAAGACAAGGTGGCACACTTGTTCATACACAAAACGCCAAATCTGCGCTTTGCATAAAATGGGGAATTAGGTTAATTCATTGTACCAAACCTTTTTTTTATTTGCAACAAGACATAAGCGCAATTTTTTTCAAACAGCCAACTGGTCAATTGACTGTTGAACATTTCCTAAATTGACCGTCCGGTTTCAGTTCTGCGGCCTGATTGTGGTACAATGCGGCGCTATGAAACACGGTATCAAACAATATGTGACGCTGTTTTGCTGCTGGCTAACTGCCGGATTCATGCTGGGCGGTTGCGCGCCGGCCAGCACGCCAACCCCGGTTGCCACGCCAACCGCAACGCCCGCCCCAATTGCAGACACTCCGCAGCCCACCGCCACACCTCAACCTACCGCCACGCCCAAAAGAGCCACGCCCATTCCATCGCCCACCGCCACGGTGTCGCCCACCCCGGTGGTTTACACCATTCAATCCGGCGATACGCTGCTCAAGGTTGCCATTCAGTTTGATGTCTCCACAGAGGCGCTGCAGGAAGCCAACGGCATTGTTGACCCCCGATTTTTGCAGATTGGGCAAACGCTGATTATTCCACCGCCGGACCAGAGTTCAGAGATACCCCCCACCCCCACACCCACGCCTTTTCCGCTCAACGTTACCACCATTCACTTTCAAAAAACCCGGCAGGGCACGCTGTGGGGTCTTGGCTCGGTGACCAACCCGGGCCCCACACCGCTGACCGATGTGGTCATTGAGGCCTCGCTGCTGGATGCCGACGGATTGTTACTGGCCCGTGAAGCAACATTTACCCAACTGGATGTGGTTCCACCCGGCAAATCCGCACCCTTTGCCATTCTGTTTGAAAACCCGCCCGATTCGTTTGCCCAGTATCAGGTTATTCCCGTAGCTGCTGTGCCAATGTCTGGTCAAACACGGTACTATTTTGACCTTGAGCCGTTTGACTTATTTGGCGCGGCCAAAGAGCAATCAATGTACCGGGTACGCGGGCAAATTCGAAACACCGGCAGCAGCGATGTGGAATCTATCCGGTTAGTGGTGGTAACTTATGATGACGAAAATCGGGTGCTGGCCCAACGGCAAGCTGATTTGGCAGTCAATTTACTCAAACCAACCGCAGCCACCCCGTTTGAAATTGATTTGATCATCACCGGTGGGACGGTAGACCATTTTGATGTGCTGGCTCAGGGCTTACGGGTCGAATAATTGACATAACTTACGAATTCAGATAAAATAAATGGGGTGCAGTTGTACCGTACGCATCATATTTTCCGCCGTTAAACCAGAACACAGCCAGCCTCAATCGAGGTCAATTGTGAAAAAACGAAAGCCCGCAATCAAAGCGTCTGTAACCCAATTTGTGGCGATTATCGCCCTGACAATTTCTGTGTTTTTGATTGTTGATTTTGGACGCCGGGCAGCCGCAAACTACCGCATACAACGCGAAGCAGACCGCCTGGCGCAAGAAGTTGCAGCAGCGCATCGCTACCAAAACAAACTGCTGGAACAGCGCACCTACGCCGCCAGCGATTTGTATGTGGAAGAAGTAGCTCGCCGGGAACTGAAATGGGCCAAGCCGGGCGAAACCGTGGTAGTTGTGCTCCCCACCCCCGAAGCCCAACCCAACACCGGGGTCACTGCATCTGCCGGTATCCAACCCGTTGCCATTACAACGCCCCGCCAAGCCTGGTGGCAGCTGTTTTTTGGTCAATCTCCTCCGCGGAATATAGGCCCGTAAATTTGACTCCACCCTGCTTTTGACTAAAATGTGAACCGTAAACACGCTGATGTAGCTCAGTCGGTTAGAGCACGAAACTCATAATTTCGGGGTCGGTGGTTCAAGTCCACCCATCAGCATTATGCCAAATTTCGGTTGTTATTGTAAACCTGCCACACCCCGGTGGGTTTTT
>RFJF01000350.1 GCA_003695455.1 Chloroflexota bacterium | reverse complement strand
CAATTGAGCCGTCCGGGCCGGGGTTGCCGCCGCCGGTACTGCCGTCTCCATCGCTGTTGCCATCCATTGAAATGAGACTGTGGGTGATATAGCCATAAGTTTCTTTAACGGCCACACCCACCGCCAGCAGTGAAACTACCACGGCCATGCTGGCGGCGGCAATGAGCAGGGCATATTCAATGGTGGCGGCGCCGTGTTCTGTGCGAGATTTGTTCATGGTCAATGTACCCGTAAAATTTGACTGTTAAGGTTTGACGGATGGGCAATTTTTTAGCCCTTCCTGCGCCTGGTCTATTGAGGCATCGTGCTGGACAGCCTGGGCAAAAGAATCGCAGGCATCCTGAATGCGGCCCAACTCAACATAGGTCTGGCCCAGGTCTGTGAACGCTTGCGCCACACTGCTGTCTAACGTGACGGTGGCGTGCAGATATTTTTCGGCGGCGGAAAAATCGCCATTCTGAAAGGCAATTTTCCCCAAAATATGGTAAACATCTGCCAGTTGGTGAATACTCTCATGTTGGGTGGTGGCCTCGGTGAGCACTTTGACTGCACCTTCATCATCACCGTAATTAAACAGGGCCTTGCCCAGCACGGCAGATAACTCAAAGTCATTGGGGTTTTGCCGCAGAGCCATACGAGAATAGCGGATAGCTTCATCGTAATCGGCAATTTCAAGATAGGCTTTGGCTAAATACTCCGGTAATTTTTTGTCGCCGGGCAGGAGTTCGGCGGCGCGTTCAAGCGGCATAATGGCATCGGCCGGTTGGTTGGTGAACAACAGAGCACGCCCCAGCATCGAGAACGATTCACCGTCGGTGGGGTCTCGCCACACGGCGTCCTGTAAAACCGGAATGGCTTCGGCGTACATTTGTTGCCGAAAATATGTGGCCCCAAGATAGGCGTAGGCTCTGGCTTTTTCAGGGTTCAGTTGGATGGCCTTTTTTAGCGCGGCAATTGATTCTGAAACCTTGTTCAAATAGTAGGACGTTTGCCCCAAACCCAGTTGGGCTTCGGGCAGGTTGGGGTCCAGTTGCGTGGCTTTTTTGAAAGCGTTGTATGCGTCCTGGTCGCGGGTAAGCTGATAGTAACTCCAGCCCAGGCCGGAATATGCTTTGGCAGAATCAGGGTAACGTTGCAGCAAATCTTGATACGCCATAACGGCTGCCTGGTAATTTTGCTGTTGGTATAATTTTTCAGCCTGGGCAAGCTGCTCCTCAAACGTAGGGCCGGTAGATTGGGGGCGCAGCCAAAGCCAGGCCAGAACGCCGCCGACTACCAGCACAACACCCAAAAAAACAGTAACCGCCACCCCCGTCAGCACCTTGCGCCACGGAAAAAATTGCAGCCGCAGTTGCGCCTGCTCTGCCGCCGACATCTCGATGTCTGGCATAGCAAAGGCCGGTTCTTTGTCCAGCGAAATAGATTTGGGAATTACCAGCTCCAGTTCATCACCTGGTGGCTCCAGCCGGGCCAGACAGTTGGGGCAGATAACCTCGTCGCCGTTGAGCGGGGTTTCACAATCCGGACAAACTGGTTGGGAATTCTGATCCGTCATGCATGGGCTCCTTGGTTGATTTGTCAGGCAGCCTGGGCCAGCTTTTGGGCCATTTTCAGCCATTTGGATGGCGTTTGGCTGGCCTGATCTTTCATCATATTACCGCTCAGTTTGTAGGCCAGCGCTGCCAGCGCCATACTGGTTTTTGATGTGGCGTTGGTGGTGATGGCCGGTTTGCCGGTGTTAATGGCCTGCACAAATGCGGTTTTGTTGTAGGGAATAACGGCGGCGGCGTTGGTTTTGAGCGCCGCTTCTATGTTGTGTTGCGGCAGGCCGCTGTCCGGAAATACCCAGTTAATAACCGGCAGCACCCGGTCACGGTCAATGCCTATTTTGTCAAAGATTTTCAGGGCATCTACCGCCGCTTTGAGCGAGGCCAGTTCAGGCGTCACAATCAGCAAGATGTTGTGTGAGCGTTCCAGAACGGTCAGATTGGGTTCTACTAACTGGCTGCCGGCATCTACCACAATAAACGGAAAACTGGCCCGCAGGTAGGGCCAAACGCGATCAATGACCGGCACAGTAATCAGTTCCGCTTCAGCCGGCGAAAACGGCGCGGGCAACGTCCGCACGCCGGTTTCGTGTTTGAGCAGCAATTTTTCCATGGTATCGGCTTCAATTACCGATGTATCCCATGCGGCAATGCTGGATAGTGTGTGTTTGGGTTTTAGGTTCAGCATCATGGCGCAGTGACCGTTTTTAAGAGCCAGGTCTACCAACGAAACCGGTTTGTTCCACAAATACGCCAGCGCAATTGCCAGGTTCACCGAAATGGAAGTTGTGCCCACGCCGCCACGCAGGCTGAACACCGAAAATATGGCCGCCTCCGAATGACTCTGTGGGGTCGTTTTTGCCTGCGAACGGGCCAGCATGGCTTTGATGCGCCACTCCAGTTCGGCGCGGTCCACCGGTTTTACCAGATAGTCATCGGCGCCTACTTTGAATCCTTCTATTTTTTTGTCAATTTCACCGCTGGCGGTGAGCATAATCACAGGGAGATGACTTGTAAGGGGGTTGGCGCGGATGCGGCTCACAAACTCGTACCCTGACATTTCGGGCATTGTGACGTCTGAAATGACAAGGTCCGGGTAGTTTCCGGGCAACTGAAGCCACTTGAGCGCTTCAACCGGATTGTTGAACGAAGTGGCCTGGTATCCAAGCCGGTTGAGCAGCAGGGTAAGTGTTTTTGAGATGATTTTATCGTCATCAACAACCAAAATGTGTGCTTGCATTGCGAGATTCCTGAATATTAAAGTGCCCACTAGTTCAATACTAAATTAGCATAATTGACCAATATTTTGCATAAATTTGTTGTGAAGGTAGGGTAAAAAAAGAGTAAATATTTGGGGGGATTTACGGGGTGTGACTCAGGTGACGGCCAGCCGGTCAGTGGAGAATTTCTCGTACTGTTTTTGCTCAACAATTTCTCTGAGGCGAGTCATGGCCCGGTGGATTTGGGCAAAAGTGTTGTACAGCGGGGCAATACCTATGCGGATGTTGTCCGGTTCCCGGAAATCGGGGATGACGGTGGGGGCGGGGGGCGTGGCTTCGATGAGCGCCCGGTTGATGCGATACCCTTGGGGGTGGCGCAGCGATACGTGCGAACCGCGCCGGGCGGCATCGCGGGGGGCGCCAACGGTAAAACCCAGCGGCGCCAGCCACCGGTCGGCCAGAAAAATCAGGTATTCGGTTTGGCGAATACTTTTGGCGCGCAGCCTGTCAATGCCAGCCGCCAGCAAAATATCGAGCGCCGGCTCAATAGCCAGCATTGACAGCACCGGCGGAGTGCTGCCCAAAAACTTTGACACGTCGCCGGCCGGGGTGTAATCCAAATCAAAGGCAAACGGCCGGTCTGCCGAAAACCAGCCCCAGATGGGCTGGCGCAGTTGCTCCTGCAAGCCCTGCCGCACGTACAAAAACGCCGGCGAGCCGGGGCCGCCGTTGAGATATTTGTAGGTGCAGCCCACCGCCAAATCGGTGCCAGAACCGTTCAAATCAACCGGAACCGCCCCGGTAGAGTGGCTTAAATCCCACAGGGTCAGCGCGCCGGCCCGGTGCGCCTGTTCTGTGACGGCGGCCATATCGTACATAAATGCACTTTTAAAGGCTACGTGGGTCAGCGTAACCAGTGCGGTGTCGGTGGTAATTGCCGCGGTCACGTCATTTGGATGAATGGTGATGCCATCGCGAGAGGGGATGAGTTCAATCTGGTGCCGGTTGCCCAGCAAATCTACTATGCCCTGCAAAATATACAAATCTGACGGAAAGTTGAATACATCGCTGACAATTTTGGTGCGCCGGGGTTGGGCGCGCAGCGCGGCCACGGCCAGTTTAAACAAATTGGCAGATGTGGTGTCGGTTACAATGATTTCGTTGGGTTGCGCGCCAACCAGTTGGGCAATTTTGGGGCCGAGTTGCGTGGGCGTGTTGAACCAGCCATCGTTCCAGCCGCGAATCAGCCGCCGGCCCCAACCCTGTTCAATGGCGTGGTGCAAAACCTGAACCGTGCGTTTGGGCAGCCGCCCCAGCGAGTTGCCGTCCAGATAAATCAGGTTGGGGTCGTCCACCACAAATTCATCCCGAAAACGGGCCAGTTCGTCGGCTGCATCCAGCGATTGGGCAAATTCAAAATCGGTGCGAGAAAATTCCATCTTGATTCTTTGCTATGTTGGGCTGGGCAGGTTATCCAGTTCCGCTTTTTCTTCCGGAGTCAGCGGAACATCTGCGGCCTTGATTGTGTCTGCCAGTTGCGCCGTTGAGTTGGCCCCCACAATGGCCGAGGTGACGGTGGGGTTTGCCAGCAGCCAGGCAATGGCGGTTTGAGCCGGGCTGGCGTTGTGCCGGTTGCCAATTTCCGTCAACTTGTCAATGATGGCAAATCCCTGTTCATTTAAATAGGGGCGCATTCTATCGTTGCCGTAGCCCCGGCTGTTGCGCGGAATCTGGCCGCGCCGGTATTTGCCGGTTAAAAACCCGCCGGCCAGCGGGCTGTAGGGGATGACGCCAATGCCGTAGGTGCGGCACACCTCGGCCAGTTCGCGTTCGAATTCCTCGCGGTGTACCAGGCTGTAATGCGGCTGCAGGCAGTCGAAGCGCGCCAGGTTGTAGCGGTCGGAAGCCCACAGTGCCTGCATCAGCCGCCAGGCGGGGTAGTTCGAT
>RFJF01000349.1 GCA_003695455.1 Chloroflexota bacterium | reverse complement strand
GGTACGGGACCTGCATCAACTGTGCCTGCCGGATTTTGGCGTTCATCCGGTCCGGGCCTAAATCGGCTTTGGCCCGGATGCCGGCGGCGCGCAACCGTTTTTGCAACTGCACGGCGTACTCGTGGTGCGCTTCGGTGATGGGCACAATGCGGGCCTGTTCCGGGCTGAGCCACACCGGGAACTTGCCGGCGTAGTGTTCAATCAAAAAGCCAATCATTCGCTCGTGGGTGCTGAGCGGCGCACGGTGAATGCAGAGCGGGGTTTCATGCTGGCCGGCAGAGTTGATGAAGGAGAGGTTGAAGCGTTCCGGCACGGCAAAATCAACCTGGTTGGTTGCCAGGGTGAACTCGCGACCAATGGCACTCCAGACCTGCACATCAATTTTGGGGCCGTAAAAGGCCGCTTCATCCGGCACTTCCACATACTCCACACCGCCGTTATCCATTGCCCGGCGCACCATTTCTTCGGTTTTCAGCCACAGCCGTTCGTTATCCACATATTTTTTGCCCAGCCCTTTTTTGTGGTGGGTGCTGAGCCGCATCACGTACTGGTCAATTTCAAAAATCTTGAAATATTCCAGATACATGCCAATGACGTCCATAAACTCTTCTTCAAACTGCGCTTCTGAGCAGTAAATGTGGGCGTCGTTCATTTGCATACTGCGCACCCGCATCAGGCCGAACAGTTCGCCGGATTTTTCATAGCGGTAGCAGGTGCCGTATTCGGCCAGTTTTACGGGCAGGTCGCGGTAGCTGCGCGGCAGGGCGCTGAAAATTTTGTGGTGAAAGGGGCAGTTCATCGGCTTGATGAAGTAGCGCACGCCCTCCATTTCCATGGGCGGGTACATGCTTTCCTCGTAGTAGGGCAGGTGGCCGCTGCGCAAAAACAAATCCTCTTTGGTCAGGTGCGGAGAGCGAACGCGGTCGTAGTTGTGCGCTTCTTCAATTTCCTTGGCCAGCTTTTCCAGTTCATCAATCAAAATGCCGCCGTTGGGCAGCCACAGCGGCAGGCCGGGGCCAACTTCATCGTCAAAGGTAAAAATTTCAAGCTCTTTGCCCAGCTTGCGGTGGTCTCGCTTTTTGGCCTCTTCCAGCATATCCAGATATTTTTTGAGCTGCTTTTTGTTGGGCCAGGCCGTGCCGTAAATGCGTTGCAGCATAGGGTTGGCTTCGTCGCCGCGCCAGTACGCGCCGGCTACGGTCATCAGTTTAAAGCCGTCGGACGGAATTTTGCCGGTGTGCTCCACGTGCGGCCCGCGGCACAGGTCTTCAAATGTATCGTGCTTGTAGGTGCTGATGACCGGCGCTTCGTCGGTTTCATTGCCGTATTCGTCAATGCCGCCGGCAGCCAGCCCGTCAATCAGTTCCAGCTTGTAGGGTTGGTTGCTGAACAGTTGGCGGGCTTCATCGGCAGATACCTCACGGTAGTTGAAGGTATGCTTGCCGCCGATAATCTGGCGCATCCGTTTTTCAATGGCGGTCAGGTCATCCGGCGAAAAGGTGCGCGGCTTGCCGTCGTCGCCGGTTCCCAGGTCAAAATCATAGTAAAAGCCGGTGTCAATGGGCGGCCCGATGGCAAGTTTGGCCTCGGGGTAGAGTTCCAGCACGGCCTGCGCCATCACGTGGGCAGCGCTGTGCCGCAATTTGTACAGATTGTCTTTTTCAAGCTGATTTGATTTCATTGTTTCCTCCAACTAAAAATCCCTCACCCAATTTGGGGCGAGGGATAAATTTTCCACGCGGTTCCACCCAAGTTCAACAAACGCCAGATTACTACCGGTGTTTGTTCTTGCCTGGTTGGTAACGGAACCATCCGGCACCCCCATACTTGCCGTGGCGTTCCGGGGTGCACTTGCAAGGGGTTTTGGGCGGGGTAGGGTGAGGATGGCTTTCAGCCGCGACCATCCCTCTCTGGCACGCTGCGGCCCGCTTACTCGTCTTGCGCAACGATTTGGTACAATAAGTTGTGGAGACAGTTTAGCACAGCGGCCAATTTGTGTCAATCAGCATTTTGCCCCGATCATTGGCTTTTTGACAGATTGTACCGGCAAAGTTACCATATACGGTACGCTATTTGCAAATTGGTACCGTACAAACCCGAGTCTCACTGAATGAACGAAAAGCAGTTACCGCCAGCCTCACCATCTCAAAAACTTCATACTCGGCAAAGGCTGTTAAAATGGATCAGTGTGATTTTGACGGTTTGCGGGGTTGCGTTTATAAGTTGGGGCGGCTGGATATACTACCAGCAGTATACCGAAGCCTTAAAACCGCCGCCGGCCCCCATTATCCAAATGTCGCTGGCAGAGCTGGAGTTGACGCTCACGCCGCAGCCCAACCCAACCACGGTACAACCCACGGCCACCCCCAAACCCGCAACACCCACCAAAACCAACACTACCGTTAGCCCGGTTTCTAACACACAGGCCACCGTTGCACCCACCGATACCGCCGTGCCAACGCCCGCAGAACCAGAAGCGGCCGATGATACCCTCTCGCTGGCAAACAATCCGCTGCTGGTGGTCTCGGAGGAAACAGAGCCGGATAACGCGGAATCCGCCGCAACGCCGCCGCCGGCAATTCTGGCAGAAACTGCGCCGCAATTGAATGCCATTCAGCCTACCGGCCTGCCGCTGACTCACATTTCAGCCGATTCTATTCAACTGGATGCCGACGTTATCCCGGTTGGGTGGGAAACCATCACCCAGAACGGCAAACAGGTTAATGTCTGGCGTGTGGCCGATTACGCCGCCGGCTGGCACAGCAATTCGCTGCTACCGGGGCAGGGCGGAAACGTGGTGCTGTCCGGGCATCACAATATCAAAGGCGAAGTCTTCCGCTACATTGTTGACCTGAATTTGGGCGATGTGCTGACCCTGACCGACGAAGCGGGGAACCAGTTTAATTACGCGGTGGCCGATAAATTCATTGTCAAAGACAAAGGCGAGCCGGATGCCGTGCGGCGGGCCAACGCCCGCTGGATTGGCCCTTTTAATGACGAACGGCTCACGCTGGTTACCTGCTGGCCGTACAACAACAACACCCACCGGGTCATTGTGATTGCCAAACCCGTGCCACAACCCTGATTTTGGAGGCACTTGATGTATTTTTGCCACTCTGCCCGTATGTGGGCAGAATACCCTCAACTGGCGGCAGGAACGCTGGTGGTAGATGGAGTATCTGCAGATGTGGAATTGGGAGACCGGCTGGAACCGTTTTTTCAGCGCGCCCGCCACAGGTTGAGTCACCAGACCGAATCGCAAATGCCGGAAGTAGCCGCGTGGCGGCGCGCCTACACGCAAATGGGGCTGAAACCCACCAAGTACCGCTCGGCGGCCGAGGCGTTGCTGCGCCGTTTCAAACGAGAAAACAACCTGCCCCGCCTGCACCCGCTGGTTGACCTGTGCAACGCGGTATCGCTGGCGTTTGCCCTGCCGGTAGCCGTGTTCGATTTGGCGCAGGTAGATGGTTTTTTGGAGGTTCGGCACGCAACCGGGCAGGAAAGCTACCTGGCCTTCAGCGGTGAGGTGGAACACCCATCCCCGCAGGAAGTGATTTTTGCAGATGCCGGCCAGCATGTTCACGCCCGCCGCTGGACGTTCCGGCAGAGCCGGCAATCTACCGTGCGCGAGCAGAGCCGCCACGTACTCATTGTCAGCGAAGGGCTGCATGAAACCGCGCCCACTGATGTGGCGGCGCTCATCAACACGCTGGCCCAAAATATTTCTGATTTGTGGGGCGCGCCGCGCCGGCAAATGATGCTCACAGCGCAAGCCCCCCGGTTAGATATTGCACCGCCGGCCAAAATTAACTCGCAGTCCCCGCACGAGGCACAATGAAACCTGCGCAAGACACCCAAATTTTGATTGTTGAAGATGACCCGCTGGTGGCGGTTATGATCAAAGGGTTGTTGCAAAAACGGGGATACGTAATTGCCGGGCACGCGCTCGATGGTGAACAGGCGGTGGAACTGGCGCAGGCGCTTAGGCCGGATGTGATTTTGATGGATATTGAAATGCCAAAACTCGATGGCATTCAGGCCGCACGTCAAATCTCTCAGGTTTGCCCTACGCCGGTTGTTATACTAACCGCGTATGAATCGCCGGAATTTATTGAGAAAGCCAGTCAGGCCGGGGCCGGCGCCTATCTGGTCAAACCACCAAAAATCCGGGAACTCGAACGGGCCATCATTATTGCGATGGCCCGTTTTGAGGATATGCAAAAACTGCAAAAGCTGAACGATGAATTAAAGGCTGCGCTGGAACGGGTAAAAATGCTCAGCGGGTTACTGCCCATTTGTGCAGACTGCAAAAAAATCCGCAATGATGAAGGGTACTGGGAGCAGGTAGAGGTTTACCTGCACCAGCACGCCGATGTTGATTTTAGCCACGGCCTCTGCCCCGATTGCCTGAAAAAATACACCGACCTGGCCAAAGAAAACGAGTAATCAGCCTTTTTGCCCCACCGCAATCAGCGAAGTACCCACCGGCAGGCTGACCATTTTTATCAACCCTGCTTCAACTTTACCCACCTGCGTTAACACAGAATTTACCAGCGGCGAAGCCGGTTCCAGTTCAACCTGGTATTCATCATCATCAAGGTGATGGGATGCCAGTTCGGCGTGGGCGCCGGTTGACCGGCGCGTGAGCAACAGCGCTGCGGCCAGCGGAAATATAAAGAAGTTGTTGTAGGTAATGCGCCGCACTTTGAAGCCGGTTTGGGTTAATTTCCGGCGCAGTTCACCGGCAGTGTAACGGCGCACGTGGGCGTTAATATCGTCATTGTGAGTCCACAGCCACATAAACGCCGGCACAGTGACAATCATATGGCCGCCGGGTTTTAAAATGCGGTGGCTGTCAGTAAGAATGGCAATGTCATCCTTGTTGTGTTCAATTACGTCAAGCGCGGTCACGGCATCAAAAGTGTTTTCGTCAAACGGCATCGGCTGGGTGGCGTCAAATTGGTCCACATCGTAACCGCGTTCACGCGCCTTCTTTACCGGGCGCGGGTCAATTTCAAGCCCTTTCACCTGGCCGTACTTGCTGAGGTGATGAATCATATTTCCGGCCCCACAGCCAATGTC